>VRUF01000387.1 GCA_019456245.1 Planctomycetota bacterium
CTCGTTCTTAACGGTAATAGGTTAACCGATCTGCCCGAGGCGACAGGAAAGCTGACGGATCTGACAAGGCTTTATCTTGGTGGAAATCAGTTCACCGATCTGCCCGAGGCGATAGGCACGTTGACGAATCTGACAGGGCTTTATCTTAATGGCAATCAAATCACCGATCTGCCCGAGGCGATAGGAAAGCTGACGAAACTGACAGGGCTTTATCTTAATGGCAATCAAATCACCGATTTGCCCGAGGCGATAGGAAAACTGACGAATCTGACAGAGCTTTATCTTGGTAATAATCAGTTAACCGATCTGCCCGAGGCGATAGGCGAACTGACGAATCTGACAGAGCTTTGTCTTGATAATAATCAGTTAACCGATCTGCCCGAGGCGATAGGCGAGCTGACGAATCTGACAGTGCTTTATCTTGAGGATAATGAGTTAACCGATCTTCCCGAGGCGATAGGCGAGCTGACTGATCTGACAGAGCTTTATCTTCGGGATAATGAGTTAACCGATCTTCCCGAGGCGATAGGCGAGCTGACTGATCTGACAGAGCTTTATCTTCAGGATAATCAGTTAACCGATCTGCCCGAGGCGATAGGCAAGCTGACTAGTCTAACAGAGCTTTATCTTGAGGGTAATCAGTTTAATGAACAAAATAAGGAAAAGGTAAGAGGATTATTGCCGGAATGCGATATTACTTTTTAGAGGCACATGAAAATATTATAATGAAGCGAAGCAGGTATTTTGATCTTGAGTGATCCCGTAGATCCTGTCGAAAGATAGTATTAAGTTTTAAGTGTTAAATAATCTTCCGCACCGTGCGGATAAATGGAGTTTGATTTTTACATTTTAAAGGAGTTGCTGTGTTTTGTCCTAATTCACCAACTGGTACGTCTTAGCAGTGCCTCTTTTTTATTTCGTCTAACATTAGACTTTCTCCCCCGTTTGAGCGCGGGATTTGGTTCAAGTACAAGGCTTGCGGCCTTATCCCAAGCGGAGGCGTACTGTTGTACGTCGAGCATTGGGTGAGGCTGTGTAACGCAGTAATTGGAGCAAAGAA
>VRUF01000165.1 GCA_019456245.1 Planctomycetota bacterium
TAGTTCTTTTGGGCATCTTCGAATAAATATTCGTAGTACAGCCGTTATCACCGGTAAACATCAGCAGGGTATTATCGCGCAGGCCTTGTTTTTCGAGAGTGTCAACAACTCGCCCGATACATTTATCCATATAAGCGACCATATCGTCAAAATATTCTTCGCCTCCCTTTCCCCAATGACCTTCACGAGTTCGGCTTCCGCCTTCAGGGCTGTCCGGTGTAGGAACATAAGGAGGGTGTACCAGCGTCATCGGATAGTAAACGAAGAACGGCTTGCTTTTGGGCTTTTTTATAAAGTCGGTAACATAATCGCAGATAACATCCGGCCCGTACCGGTCCTTGATCTCTTCGGTCTTCACCTTGCCGTCGATCATTATCCTCGGCTCCCAGAAACGGGACTCTCTGCCCTCTATATGCCACAGGCAGTGATTCTCGAAACCAAAGCCGGCAACCTTTTCAGCGCCCCCGCCAAGCTGCCATTTCCCTGCGACAAGAGTTTCGTAACCTGAATCTTTTAGCAGATTGGCAAATGTGATCTCTTTCGGATCGAGCTGACCGAACTTCGTATAGTTGCGGAAGTTGTATTTACCCGTCATTATCTCAACACGTGAGGGCGTACATATCGGCTGCGAGAAACAATAATCAAACCGCATACCTTCCTTCGCAAGCCGATCCAAAACGGGCGTCTTATAGCTTAACGATCCATAGGCCGAAATACCCTCAAACCCGATGTCGTCAGCCATGATCAAAACAATGTTAGGTCGTTTCTTATTTTTATCCGTAACTTTCCCAATAGCATTGCTGCCCAGAAACCCAAGGCTAACGCCCACACCTGCTTTTAAAAAATCTCTTCGCCGCATAATGAGTCACCTAACTGAAATTAATCATTAGAAATTAAACATTAGACATTCTAAAAAGCTCCCCATTTTTGCCTTCCCGGGATATAGTTGGTTGGGCAAATGTAACGGAAGATATTTGCGATTCTTTTTGTTTTGGCATATTTTTCAACGTTTTCGACCTGCATGGCAGCAAGTTCGTCGCCAAAAACTTCGTCGAAATATTCATGTGCAGCTTTTTTGCGGTCCTCTTCGGTTTCATACAAACCGCGTATTTCCCTTAACTCACCCGCATCAAGCCAGAAACCGGCGCAGCTTGGGCATTCGTCAATCTCTACACTCTTTTTGACGCTGAAAAAATGCCTCATCATTACAATATCATCGCATTTCGGGCATTTTATTCTCTTGGAATGATCCACAACCAAACTTTCATCCCGTTCGACATCCAGGAGTTCATCTCCGGCAAATTCATGCTCTTCATCAAGCTTTTTCAGTTCAAAGTTATCAAACCAGATCCCTCCACAGCCGCCTTTACAAACATTGACCGCTACACCTTCGACATTCATTTCCTGTAATACATTTTCGCATGCCGGACATTTCATAATCTGTTCCCCTTCAAAAAAATTGTATTCCCGTGACTGTAACAAAGCACGTATTTATTCATTTATCATTAGACATTTTTCCGGCGTTCCTCTTTAGGGCGGTGTTTCCATCTTCGGTGCAGCCACCAGTAATGGCTTGGATCCTGACGGATAAAGTTCTCTGTCTCCCTGACGTATTCCTGGGTGATCCATGTCAAAGGATCGTCCTTGTCTTTCCATTCTTCGGGGAATATGATCCGATGGATTTCGATCTCGAAGAAGAATTTATTTCCAACACGTTTTGCAGATGCGATCGCAACCGGCATATCGTAATGCATTGCCAGCAGGGCGATAGACTTATACGTACTTGCCTTCTTTCCGAAGAAATCGACGAAGACGCCTTTCTTACCCGCATCCTGATCTGCGATAAAACCCACAGATGCGTGCTCTTTGATGATGTCATCCATCTTGTCGGTAGCGCCTTTTTTATCTATTATCTTCTGACCGGTATGCTTTCGCAGACTCAGCAGATAGTTGTTCATGTACTTATTGTCAAGAGGCCGGGCGATACTGTAGAGGTTAAATCCAAACAGACCGAGCATATATCCCATGATCTCAAAGTTGCCGTAATGAGCAGTCAGCAACAGCAAACCCTGACCGCCCTGCATGATCCATTTGGAGTGCTCAAGATTCTTGTAATTGGCGAACTTATGGCAGTTGTCACGGTTGATAAGCCGGCTTGTAAAGAATATGTCTACCACCATCATAACGATTTGTTCAAAACTTCGCCTGCCCGTTTCGATGCACCACTGTTCGTCTTTTTCCGGGAAGCTTCTTCGCAGATTTTCAAGGGCACGCTCTCTGCCTCTCTGGTAATGTTTCCACATCAGTCTGCCTAAAAACCGCGCAAGACGCAGATTTGCATTCACACTGAATCGATACAGTACAAACAGCAACACACGCAGAGCCGCATATGCCAGCCAATCCCTTACGGGACGGGCTTTACGCTTCTTTTTTCGGTTTTTGCGAATTTCAGTCATTATATGCCTTAACTACGTTTTCGAGCAGAAATTATAACCAAACACCCGCTTGTGGTAAAGCGATAAACCTCTGTAGATGAAAACCATAGACGTTTACGGATTAGAAGTTTGCGAAATCTTTGTATATCGGGAGTATGTAAAAGTTGGCTAAAACAATGACGAATGCTACAATTATTAGTGTGGTTACTGTTGCCAGAATAATAGCGATCTGATTCTGGTGTTTTCCTCTTGCGAAAAAAGTGAGGCGAATGATGCATGCTGCCGCCAATTGCGTTACGAACATGCTGATCATCAATTTTGAGGTCATTTCAGGGCGAAAAACAAGCAAGATGATTAAACTGACAATAGAGAGTATCAGTCCAAATGCAGCGAAGCAGGTCCATTGAGGTTTTTCGCTATCATAATGTTTGTAATGATCAGATTCATCGTTTTTAAGCATAGTGAGGGGTCCTCTTAAGTAGTCTATTGACATATAAGCATGAAATTGCTGATATAACAAGCATAATACGAATGATCAAAATGCAAAACCCCATTCTGACGCAGTCAGAAGGTTTTGAGTAGTATAATTTTTCAAATTAGTGCTTAGGGTTTTGACACAGTTCTGCTTTCAAAAAAAACCGAATGAAAAGGCATGTTGGCAGAACCGACAAGGGTGTAAATTCCTGTACATGAGAGCCTGTTTTTGACGATCTGACGAGAACTTAGCCAAAGTGTTGCAGAAAAATACTGTAAATTACAATTTTTTTATTGCAAAAGGCTTGCTCTTAGTATAGCATTTGCCGTTGTATAGAGTGGCAAACTTGATTACAGGTATGAAAACAGCTAAATATTTAAGCTGGAAGCGGATCAGAAGTGGTTAATTTTACGACTATTTAGGAAGCAGTTGTCTGCTGGTCGCTTTTACCCCCCGCTTTGATTGATGTAATTGCGGTTGCGGACGCTGCTGTCTTCATATCCTCTATAAGGCCAGATTCTGTTTCACATGCGGGATCTGGTTTTATTTATGCGCGGATGGAAAGAGTTTAACGGAGAAGGCGGGATTCGAACCCGCGGTACGGACAAGCCGTACACAGCCTTTCCAAGGCTGCTCCATAAGCCACTCGGACACCTCTCCAGGTATTTTTCTGACAAAGTTTTTGTATTTGTAACATTTTTGTCAAATCTAATTCGTTTCGCATTGTAATGACGGACAGCCAATGCCTAAAGTATTACTTTTGTTTGGGGGGGGGCATTCGAATTCTTCCACCTTACCCAAGTTCGGATAGTATCTCCTCCGCGATATCGAAGTTGGCGTATACGTTTTGAACATCGTCATGGTCTTCGAATTCTTCCATCAGCACAAGCAGCTTTTTTGCCGTCTCCGCGTTATCTACCGGTATCGTATTTTGCGGAACCATCGAAAGGTCTGCGACCTGCATAGCTATCTCGTTTTCCGCAAGTGCCCCTTTGATATCTTCGAACGCTGCAGGTTCGCAGGTTATTTCGTAGACTTCGCCAAGATTTTCCATATCCTCTGCACCGGCGGTAAGAACGATCTCCATCAGATCGTCTTCTTTCACGTCGGCGACACTAACCGTAAACACACCTTTCTTTTCGAACATCCACGCAACGCATCCGCTTGCACCAAGTGATCCGCCGCGCTTTTCGAATATCTTTTTGATCTCAGGACCGGTCCGGTTCCTGTTATCTGTCAAACCGTCCATCATGATAGCTATTCCGCCGGGTGCATACCCTTCGTACAGAACGTCTTCGTAAGATATATCGCCAAGATCGCCGGTACCTTTCTTGATTGCCTTTTCGATAGTATCCTTAGGCATATTTGCTTGCTTGGCTTTATCGATAGAATATCGCAGCGTTAGGTTTTGGTTTGGATCGCCGCCGCCTGCTTTTGCCGCTACGATGATCATCCTGGCGATTTTGCTCCATAGCTTGCCGCGCTTGGCGTCGTTAGCTGCCTTTTTGTGTTTGATACCCGCCCAGTGCGAATGTCCTGACATATTTGCACCCTTTACATATAATACCAAAATTCCAATTAATTAAAAATCAAATAGCCTCGGCCAGCCTGTCCCGCCGAAGCCTTGGCGAAGGAGGAAGGCCGAATCCACAACTAAGAACTAAAAACTGTCGCGACCTGTCCTCCGTAGCTTTAGCGAAGGATGGAAGCGATTAATGAATAACTTTATTAAGCGGATAAGTTATAATACCAGTTGCCCCGGCGCGTTTCAGTTCCGGGATCATCCGCCGATCATCCTTATCATCAACGATGATCTCGAGCGCAACATAGTCTTTATCGACAAGATTTGACACAGTAGGACTTTTTTCCGCCGGAAGAATACTCAGTATTTTATCCAGGTCGGCCTTCATGACATTCATCTTCATGCCAACCTTAGTTTTTGCGTCGATTGCCGCATTAAGAAGGATCGAGATGTTTTCAATTTTCTCGCGTTTAAACTTGTCCTTCCACGCAGACTTATTCGCGATAAATCGCGTTGTAGAGGTAAGAATCGTATCCAGAACCTTGAGGTTATTTGCCCGCAGCGAAGAACCTGTTTCGGTAAGTTCGACAATACCGCTTACCAATCGCGCCTTAACTTCCGTAGCACCCCAACTGAATTCGACCTTTACATTGATTTTCTTTTTCGCGAAATATTTTTCCGTCGCGTTAACAAGTTCCGTCGCGATGATCCCGCCTTCGAGGTCTTCGGGTTTGTTGATATCCGATTCGTTCGGAACCGCCAGAACCCATCGAGCCGGTTTGCTCGTCGCCTTACTGTAAAGCAGCTCGCAAACTTCATGCACATCCGAACCGTTTTCCATAACCCAGTCATGACCCGTAAATCCTGCATCGAGTACGCCGTCTTCCACATATCGGCTCATCTCCTGTGCACGAAGAAGGATGAGGCTGATTTCGTCGTCGTCAATCCGGGGGAAATAACTGCGTTCGTATCCCGATATATTAAACCCGGCCCTTTCAAACAGATCGAACGTCGCCGTTTGCAAACTACCCTTAGGAACACCAAGTTTAAGCACATTATCACACAATCTACTACCCTTTCAATCTACTATCTACTTACTGCTCGCGACCTGTCCTCCGTAGCTGGTTTCTTCGTAGCCTACGGCGAAGTAGAATAGCGAAGGATGGAAGCGACACGTTATTTCTTAGCCGATTTCTTTTTCTTTACAGCTTTTTTGGCCTTCGTCTTTTCAACTGCTTTCTTTTTCGAAGCCGCTTTCGGTTTTTTTGCACGTGCTTTTTTCACGGTTTTTTTGGACTTCGTTTTTTTAACGGCTTTCTTTTTCGAAACCTTTTTCTTAGATGCCGGTTTTACGAATTTCTCAGCAGCATCTCTTATGAGAGTATAGTATTCATACGCGTTGCTTGCGCTGATCTGTCTTTCAAGGAAACCTTCGATGCCGTGAGGGTTTGCTCGTGGATGTACCAGTTCAAGCCCTCGGAGGTATTCGACCATCTTTTTGTTGACCGGTATCGCATGGCCCTTAAGTGACGTCAAAAAGCAGTAACTCACGATAAAAGGAGTAATACCTTCCATATTTTCGAGTTCTTTTCGCCCGGGACGTTTTCCCATTTCGGTAAGAGCCATTAGCGACACGGTGTTAAACTTGGTGAAGACGGAATTCAGTAATTTTGACAGTGTATGTGCAACCCCACGCAGTTCTGAAGTTTCACCTCCAAGCACGTCGAGCATCTCTTCGGTTCTTGCCACACGCACGTCGTTATAGTCTACGAAGTGCTTCTGCATTTTCCTCACAGTTGTTCTTACCGTACTCGATTTCAAATGCTCGGCCAGAACCGCAAAAATGACCGACTCGACGGGGTCGGAATATGTCGGAATATTAATCTCTGAGTGTTCTTTCTTTAAGGTTTTTAGAAGCACCGTCAGCTTTTTTGCGTACTTAGTACTGTCTTTCATTTTAGCTCATTTCTTCATCGGTTTCAGGTTCCAACTCATCGTCATGCCGTTGAGCATCTTTTTGACGCAGTTCTTCGGCAGCCTGTTCGATGACCTTGAGTGTCTCAAGTGTCTTCTTGGTTTTACTGTCCTCCAATATACGAAGCAGGAGGGCGCTTCTAAGCGAAATATATTCGCTCAGCAGCGTCTGTATATGTATCGT
>VRUF01000166.1:0-295 GCA_019456245.1 Planctomycetota bacterium
ATGTCGGCGTTGACTATCAGTCTCTGTTTACGATTGCCTCGCTCGGATGCGATTTCAAGATTCCAGTTGCCAATAAGGGAAGCACCAATCTGTTTTCCCTTGATTGTAGTCTCTCCCTTCTCAGATTTGATTACGCCGGAAAGCGCATCACCCCGGATGGTTCCTTCGAATGTGGATTCCCACTGACGATCCTGAATCTTGCTTTTTCGCTTGAAGGTCAGTTTACGCCGCTCGTACTTAACGTCCGTAATCTCATGTTCACCCTTTTGGCTCTGCCATTGCCCCGTGAGCTTAC
>VRUF01000166.1:305-6559 GCA_019456245.1 Planctomycetota bacterium
CATCTTTGATCGCTCCTGTGAACTTCGATGTGGTGGGTTTACCTTCCCGATTGCGACGGGTCCGTGCAAAACTGAGTTTACCTTCTTCATACTTGAGGTTTTCCAGTTCGCTAAGTCCCCATAAACTTATCCAATGACCGATTTGTTTGCCCTCTTTGTCTCTGGAAAATGACAGAATCGATTCCCACTGATCGGCTTTGACCAGCCAATCGCCGTACAATCCCCCTCTGCGGGACCGAGGCGACCGGGTCGGAGTCTCTGCCTTTACAGTTTCAGCTTCGGCTGCAACGGCATTAGATTGACCATACTCGCAAATAAAACAAAAAGATATTGCTGCAAAAGCTAGGATTTTCAAATGATTTTTCATGTTTCCTGCCCTTTCAATGATTAAATTGATATTTATTTCCCATATTAAACGCTTGAATATGCGACCATGCCCATTAATTCCATGACCATATCAAGGTTTTTTCTTAAACGCAAACACCGAATTTTAACGATCTTGCAGTTCGATTTGATGTATTTCTGTATATAAGAGTACCGGTAAAAGATTTGTTTTTTATAGAGCAGAGGAAAATGCTCTGGCTTACAACGAACAAAACTTTTATTATTATAAGAGATTACATTGGACAGCAATGGCTTAAAGTATGAAAATAGGCATGACAAAACACTGTTTGTCTGCGGTACTGTGATAACCAATTGTTTGTAAAGGGGAACGATATGTTTAAAGCCGAAACAATTATGAAGACCGATCTAATCACCGCTCAAAGGCAGGATCCGATATATGAAGCAATCAGAACCTTAGTGGATAATAATATTACCGGTTTGCCTGTGGTCGATGATGATATGAACTTGGTAGGTGTAATCACAGAGAAAGACGTGCTGAGCCTGTTGTATGACAACCGGGATGAATCCGGCAAAGTCGAAGATTTTATGACGGAAAAAGTAATTAGTTTCGACCCTGGGGACAGTTTGATTGATATTGCCGATAGTTTTATAAATAACCACTTCCGAAGGGTTCCGATAGTAACAAACGGAAAACTGGTAGGCATCATCAGCCGAAAAGACATCATCGCATATATCTTAAAGCTGCGGCATAAGGATATAGCAGGGGTGTGAGGATGCTTGCATAACATTTACTAAAGGACAGCAACTGTGTTCGAGACTAAAAGCATTATGACAACTAATGTTATCGCGGTTAAGCGGGACACGCCGATCGGCAGGGCCATAGAAATTCTTGTAGACAAAGATGTTACCGGCTTGCCTGTGATCAATGATGACATGACGCTTGCAGGTATGATCACAGAAAAAGATGTACTGAGGCTAATATCTGATTTGGAAGATGACTCTGCCAAAGTTGAAGACTTTATGTCGAAAGACGTTGTGAGTTTTGATCAGGATGAAGATATAATCGCGATTTGCGAGTGCCTTGTCAATGCCAATTTTCGAAGGGTTCCTATATTATCAGAAGGGAAACTCGTAGGCATTGTCAGCAGAAGGGATATCGTCAAATATATATTGGAACCGCTTTGATGGCAATTGGTGCCATTGATAAGAATTATCTTACAGGTCTGTTTTGTGATAACAAAAACAAAGATAGCTCATCTTTGTTTTGGCGTGACCATCTGTGTAATACCAAAGACAGGCAATGGTAGAGTGGGTGGGCCTATTTGCCATTTGCAACGTTATAGTAATGATAAATCTCCATGTCTTCCGGAATATCTTTTCCATGGGTTCCTTTACCTGTATCAGGGTCGATATGTGCGCCATGATCAGGAGTAAACATAATCAATCGATTGTATTTTTCCCAGGCTATTTCGTAATGTTTTGCGATTTTAACAAAGCTATCAACATGGTTTTTAACAGCTTTAATCGCCGCTTCTGATTCAGGTGTGGATTTATGAAGCGTATCATCATATTCCTGATGATAGGCAACAATAACATCGTGCTTATTTGCTTCGATCAACTGGATTGCTCGGCTAGTTACTTGCTTGTCATAGATTTCAGAGAAGTAATCAATGTTACGATTGCGGAAAATGCAGTCTATGCTGGAGTTGGCAACAGCTACAATTGCTACCTTTTTACCGCCGCGGATCAACGCATCGAAAAGGGTGTCACACTTGAGAACTGGTTTCTTGTATTTCTGGATACCGTGGATATCAGGCATGACTCCGGTAAACATAGAAGCAAAGCAGACGGGTGTCTTAGGGGGAAAAACTGAACAGAGTTTAACTTGATCAGGAGCATGTTGTAATATATCGGTAAATATGTGTGGGTGTTTCTTGTGTAAATTTACCCCAATAGCATCCGGTGCATAAATCAGGCACTTTTCAATTTGTGATATATGTTTGAGTTCAGCTTTTTCTAAGAGCGATTGAATAATATTTCCGTCTGAGCAAGAAAGAGGAATTACATTCATTAATTTACAAATTGTTGGCGTAACGGAAGTAATGCAATTCAAATCATTAACAGGGTCATTTTTTTTCATCGTTGTTTTCCCTCAAAATGAGTGCGATTGATCGGTTTTTCGCTTTTTGAAGCTTGTTTCGCCTTGTGCCTATACTGGGAGCCGCTATTAGATAATAACGATTATATCGGATTTTAGCCTAAAATTAAGGAAAAAGTAGGTTTTTTTTGGTTTGGCTGATATTTTTTCTTGACTTGGGTTGCCGGATTTGGTTTAATGATGTTTCTATGTATAAGAACATTGGCAAAAATCGGTTTTGGTGGTGGCGCGAATCCCTCTACGATGGGTAATGGTGTTCTTGTATGTATTTGTTTTGTTCTGAATGTCGAAGCCCGTTTAATACCGGGTTTTTTTATTAGCTAAAAATTGACAACACTGTAAAATAGGACGATAAGGTCTGAAATATGAATGATTATAAAGAAAAAATACTTGCAGCGAAGGCTGGGGAGATTATTCCTGTTGTTCGCGATATCGAGATGGGCTGTCCGGTGGAGTTTTTTGCGAAACTTTCTGACTATGGTCGCAAAAAGCATAGCTGTCTTTTTGAGTCGCGTGATTATCTTTCCGAAAACGCCGGCGGTGAGCTTACGTTCGGCACAGCCGATCCCGCTCTTTATGTCAGCGGCAGGGGGGTTGATTTTACTATCGAGGCGCTTAGCGCAGTTGGCAGGCGAATGGTCGGGTATCTTGCCGGCGACCAGGGGCGGTTTGATTTTTGCGAAAGCGTCGAATTCAGCGATGACAAGATATGCGGGGTGCTCAAAAAGCCTGAAGGCCGGATGGATGAGCAGTCTCGACTCAAGAGTATTAACCAGATGAACGTGCTTCGGGCGGTGGCGTTTTCTTTTAAACTTGCAAGCCATCCGTTCAGGGTGACGTGCGGTTTGCTGGGGGCGCTGAGTTATGATTTTGTCGATCAGTTCGAGAAGCTGCCGGAAAGTAAGTCCGATGTGCTGGGCAATCCCGATTATGAGCTTTATTTTGCGGACAATATATTTCTGATGGACCACCGAGTCGGTAAAGGGCATGTGATCGTAAATGTGATGATAACTGACGCCGATCGCCAGGAGATCATCGAAGACGCCGAGAGGTGCTTTGAGAGGTATTATGAAACCGCAAAGGGTGATGTGCCGGTCGGCAGGGATCTTTCAGATCGTGAAATTATTAGCGGAACAGATACTGTCCAAAGTGAGTATGAACAGATTGTCAAGATCGCCAAGGAGCATATCATTGAAGGCGATGTGTTTCAGGTTGTGCTCAGCCGGACGGTGACCGAATCATGCAGGGATGAGGGGCTTGATGTGTACCGGCGGCTGCGTGTGCTGAACCCTTCGCCGTATATGTTCTATCTTAATACCGCCGAGACCGTTTTGCTTGGAGCCAGTCCGGAGCTTAATCTTCGGGTCAGCGGTATCGATAAGAGATCTGTCGAGATAAGGCCTATCGCCGGGACGAAACCCAGGGGCAGGGTTGACGGTAAGATCGATGCTGATATGGATGCACGATACGAGGCGGAGCTTAAGCTGGACCGTAAGGAGCTTGCCGAGCATATGATGCTTGTCGATCTTGCCAGAAACGACATTGCCCGCGTTACCAAAGCCGGTTCGCGGGTGGTCAGCGAGATGCTTATCACGGAAAAGTATGAGTCGGTGATGCACCTTGTCAGTAATGTTAAGGGCGAGCTTCGGGACGATCTCGACGCGTTGAGCGCATATCTTGCGACGATGAATATGGGCACGCTTAGCGGGGCACCGAAGATTGAGGCGATGAAGATAATCCGCCGGCTGGAGAACAGTAAACGCGGTTACTACGGAGGCGCCGTGATGTATCTTACCGTCGACGGGCAGTTTGACAGTTGTATTACGATACGGAGCCTGCAGATCAAGGACGATGTGGCGTATATTCGCGCAGGAGCCGGCATCGTCCATGACAGCATCCCCGCAAGCGAGTTTCAGGAAACCGACCACAAAGCAAATTCCTGCCTTAAGGCAGTCAGAGGAAAATAAAATGAACAAATATGAGATAAAAGTTTTATTCATCGACAACTTCGATTCGTTTACTTACAACCTTGTGGACGAGTTTGGAAAGCGGGATTGTCCTACTAAGGTTTATCGTGCCGACACTCCGCTGGAAGAATTGAAAAAGGTAGCGGAAGATTTTAAACCCGACTTGCTTTTGCTTTCTCCCGGTCCGGGTGCGCCTGATAAGGCCGGGGTTACGCTTGAGGCGATGGATTATTTTAAAGACCGGCTTCCGATTTTTGGAGTTTGCCTGGGGTATCAGTCGATCGTTCAGTATTTCGGCGGTAAGATCGGTCATGCAGAGAGCGTTATGCATGGCAAGAGCTCGAAGGTGACGCATACGGGTAAGGGGGTCTTTGCCGGGTTGGAAAATCCTTTACATGCCGGCAGGTATCACAGCCTTTGTGCGATGACGCTTCCGGATTGTCTTGAGAAAACGGCGAATTTTGAGGGTATTGTGATGGGGATCGAACATAAAGAACTGCCTATATACGGTGTTCAGTTTCATCCGGAGAGCATTTTGACGCCTATGGGCGGCAGGATTATTGAGAATATGATCAGGATAGCGGTAGAACGCGGCAAGGAAACGTCTGCAACTTAAATGGAGAGATAATAATGGCTGGTATTGCCGAATACATTGAATTGATTTTAGCCGGAAGCGACCTTACTTTTGAACAGGCTGTTTCGGTATTGGATACTGTTTTTGAAGGCGAAATCCCCGGCGTCCAGATCGCCGCGCTTTTGACAGCACTGCGCGGAAAAGGCGAATCGGTAGACGAGCTTGCCGGCTTTGCCTCTTCATTACGCGAACATGCGGTTCGGGTTGACTGCGGGATCGAGAACCTTGTCGATACATGCGGGACGGGTGGCGCGAAGCTAAAGACGTTCAATATCTCAACAGCTGCTGCGTTTGTCGCTGCCGGCGCGGGTGTGTATGTTGCCAAGCACGGCAATCGTGCGATAACCAGCAAGTGCGGATCAGCAGATGTGTTGACCGCATTGGGAGTAAATGTTGACCCCGGTGTGGAAAAAGTGGCCCAGTGTATCCGCGAAGCTAATATAGGGTTTATGTTCGCTCCGAAGTTTCATCCGGCGATGAAATATGTTCAGCCGATACGTAAGGAGCTTGGGTTCAGGACGGTTTTTAATATTCTCGGCCCGCTTGCCAATCCTGCTTTTGCGTCCGCACAGGTGATGGGCGTTCCACAGGAGGATATGATGGAAATGATCGCGGGAACCTTAAAGATTCTCGGTATTAAACGGGCGCTCGTAGTTCACAGCGACGGCCTTGACGAGATAAGCACGATGGGTCCGACGAAGGTTTTAACCCTAAAAGACGGGCAGATCGAAAGCAGCGAGATTTCCCCTGAGGATTTTGGAATTGCGAGAGCAGATTTTGCCGAACTTGCAGGTGCAGATGCCGAGACTAACGCTACGATTGTAAAAGATATACTTAGCGGTAAGGAAACTGGGGCGAGGAAGGATATTGTGGTATTAAACGCCGCCGCTGCTATAATAGCGTCGGGCAAAGCGGATGATTTTGCCGGTGGAATCGTGCTGGCCAGCGAGTCGATAACCAGCGGGGCCGCCGAAGCGGCGCTGAAGAAGCTGGTTGAACTGTCGAATGCCTGAGAGTTATAAAGGTAATAAATGAGAGTCGTAAAAGTAAAAATTTGCGGAATAACGAACTTCGAAGACGCGATCGCTGCGGTGGATATGGGCGCCGATATTCTGGGTTTTAATTTTTATCCCAAGAGCAAGCGTTATAT
>VRUF01000167.1 GCA_019456245.1 Planctomycetota bacterium
TGCTCTTCCGATCTAATACAAGCTCATCCTGACCGCCGACAAGGTTGCAATAACCCACCGGACAACCGAAATGCTTCGCACATCCGCCAAGTATCTTGCGACGTTGTTTCATTTTGCCAAGATGAAACGGAGAGGCGGAGATATTCATGATGATGTCTTTGCTGGAGATACCGGCAAGGAAATTGTCGAACCATTCAAGGTCCCAGATATCCTCGCAAATGCTCAATACGATATTCAGTCCGCCGATCTCGACAACAAGGGGCCTTGTTCCCGTATCGAAATATCGCTTCTCATCGAATACGCCGTAATTCGGCAAAACACCCTTACGGTAGATATCGATGATAGCTCCATCCTGCAAAACTGCAAGCGAGTTAAAACACCTCCCGTCGGACATTTCCGCAAAACCAACGATCGCGATAATTCCGGATACTTCACTCGCCAACGCATCGACAGCAGCCCGGGTATCGTCAAGGAAGTGCTTCTTGTGGAGAAGGTCTTCGGGAGGATATCCGCAAACACACATTTCGGGAAATATAACAACGTCAACCCCGCCATTCTTTGCATCTTGCAAGAGCTTGCGTATTGCCTCGACATTGGCCGAAATATCTCCGACCGATGCGTTAAATTGTCCCAGCGCGATCCGCACCGACATCATCTATCCTTTTATGTCATCAGGTATGCTAGAGATTTCCGCAACAGTCTAAGCCCAACGCCAGATTTGTCAACCCCAAAACCGCCAAAATGCCCTAAGATGCAAATATAACGCTTTTTCTACTTAACGTTATGCACAAAAAAGTCGGAGTTAAAGTCAGCCCCTGCAGGTTCCTGGTAGACTCTCAGCTCAAATTGCGGTATCACCGCCAGAATATGGTCGAAAATGTCCGCCTGGATCGCCTCGTAGTTCGCCCAGACCTTATCCTTGCAGAAAACGTAGATCTCTATCGGCAGTCCCTTCGGGGTCGGCTTGAGGTGCCGTATCAGAAAAGTCATATCCTGGTTGACCATCGGGTGATTGCGAAGGTACCCAGCCGCATACGCCCTGAACGTCCCGACATTAGTGAGCCTGCGCCCATTGACAAGATCGGAACCGTCAACCCCTTTACTCGCATTCTCTTCGCCAATCTCCTTTTCCTTCGCCTCTATATACTCGCGGATATGCTCAAACCCCTTAAATTTCGCCAGCATCTCATCAGTGCAGAACTTTATACTGTTCATGTCGATATGGATCGAACGCTTTATACGCCTGCCGCCGGACTGACTCATCCCCTTCCAGTTCTTAAACGATTCGGTGATCAACCCATACGCAGGTATCGTGCTTATCGTCTTGTCCCAGTTCTGAACCTTAACCGTCGTAAGAGTAATATCGATAACATCGCCGTCGGCACCGTATTTCGGCATTTCGATCCAGTCGCCGACATGGACCATCTTATTGGCCGATAGCTGGATGCCTGCAACAAAACCCAGTATCGAATCCTTAAAGACCAGCAGCAGAACCGCTGTCATAGCACCCATCCCTGCGATAAACTTCGACGGATTCTTGTCAAGCACGATCGAAAAAACCATTATCCCTGCCAAGAAATACAGGACCACCTTAACTGCCTGAACAATACTGCGGATCGACATGCGTTTGGCAAACTCGAAGTGGTTGTATATCTCGGCAATAGAATTGAATATCGCATCGACCACAAAAACACCGATCAGAATCATGTAGACATACGAAGCTTTGTGCATCAGCATAAAACCAAGCGATTTGATGTCTTCGAAAACAAAAGATGCCCCGGCATAGATAACCATTGCAGGCGCAAGATGACACAGACGCGTAAACACGTGATGCTTGACAAAAACGTCATCCCACTGCGTCTTGCTTTTCTTGATAAGAACCTTAACTGCCTTAAGAACGATCTTTTTAGCAACAAAATCCAGCACCCACGCCAAAACTAAAACGATCACCAAACGAGTAACTAAGTATAAAAAATCCATATAAACGCCTTTCAAAACAACTATTTCATAAAATATGCTACTCTTGTATCACCAAACAGCTCAATAGTCAAGTATCCATAAATTGATTAACAATTTGACAAACCCACCCCTTAGGGTATATCTTGTTTCCCAGCGATATGATGACCGGAGCCATAACATGAATGACAAAAGAGAAAGACGGCAGGCAACCTCAGCTTCGCCTCAATGACCTTCGTTTGGAACGCAACATAAGCAAACCGGTACCAAGCAAAACGAAACTTACAGGTTCTGGAACTGGATCAGGTATTGGATCAAGTATTGGCTCGGGATTGTAACTGGGACTGGAACCGGAACCGGAACCGGAACCGGAACCTACTGACCCGCCACCTGACGAATAAGAAATCCCTTGTACCAGTCCACCACCACCTCCACCACCACCACCACCTGAACTGGATGACAAATTAATATCACGCACAAAAACAGCTATCACCGTCTTCGATGAATCGGCCATAACGCTCGTATACTCGTCAGTTGCATCTGCAACGTCACCAAGCCAATGAAGAAAACGATAACCGGTTGCTGGCAATGCATGAAGCAGAACCCTCTCACCGCGGAACGTATCCCGAACACCAATACCTGGACTAACACTTCCTCCATCCGATGGATACTTCTCGATCAGAAGCACATAGCCGTTGCCCCTGATGATAAAATTCTCTGCGGCCACACTCGCCATGCGACTTACAATGAATCCATCGGTCGAAAAATTGGAGACCGCATCGTTGAATGTATGGTGCCCATAAACATAGGGATCAGACGACATCACAGCAAGAGTATAGATGTAATCTACCGGAGCGTAAACCTCATTTTTAACAGGCTCGAAACGGTTGTACGTTTCCACGTCAATTATCGCGGAAGAATTAGAAAGAAGCATATCATTTTCAATTGAAACTTCAAGATCCAAAAGCGCAAACACATTGAGAGCAAAAAATATTAAAATTGTGAAAAATACAACCGGAACAAATTTACTTAAACCCATTTTCACCGCTCACTCCCTTCCATCACCACTCACTCTCTTCCATCACCGCTGACAAATGCCAGCACCCCAAAATAACCACACCCCAAAATAACTACACCCCAAAAAACAGCTACCCCCTTACAACAAAGCTTCTCTGCCTCCTACACCACTATATTACCTATTTTCCGGAAAAATGTCAACACTTTTAATGATGCAAAGCCATGCTTTTGGGTACCTCCGGAAGCAATGCTAAACGTACGATAATAACACCGTTATCTGCCAAATTTTCAAGCAAAAAGCAGGCTTTATCTGCCTGTTTACGGCCCAAAATCGGAATCGGCCACAATTTCTGTGGTTTTTATTACATTTTTTCCAACCGAAACATGTAGAATATCCCCGCAAAAAACGGCTTTCCACGACTTCTGATAAAAATCTCTTGAATAACTGTCCCATTTTAATTGAAACGGTACACCCGGTGATCACCCGAATCCATCATCCGGTAACCGACAACTCCATCGCATAAATACGTCTGTTTTCCAACGCCAGGCCAAATAGTCAATAGGGCGTGTTGCCCAATAGAAAATAGCAAATTAATCAGGCATCCGTAAATTGATTTACAAATTGACAAACCCACCCCTTACGGTATATCCTGTTTACCAGCGATATGATAACCGGAGGCATAACATGAATGACAAACAGTTCACAGGCGACAAAAAACTTCCCATGAAATCTCTCTTTGCCAATGCGGAAAGGCGATTTATTGACGCTCTGGCTCCCAAGTTCCCCGCATGGATCGAAGGGTATCATTTAACATTGCTAACAATACCATTATCTGCCGGTCTCGTCGCCTTCGGATACCTCGCCTCCAGATACAGCCTTCACTGGCTCTGGTTGTCCTCTTTGATGCTTTTCCTCCAGTGGTTCACAGACTCATTCGACGGAGCACTGGGCAGACTTCGAGACACAGGCATACCAAAGTGGGGATTCTACATGGACCACTTCCTCGACTACATATTCATGAGCTGCGTATTCATCGGATGGTCCTTTCTATTCGAAGGCAGCAACAACCTCATCGCATGGACCATGGTAATGGTAATGGGGTCGCTTATGGTAAACTCGTTCCTGTCATTCGGAGCAACCGGTGAATTCAAGATAACATACCTGCGAACCGGCCCTACGGAACTTCGCATTGCCTTCATTATCGTAAACTGCCTGCTAATAAAATTCGACACCGCCTTCGTAGAAAGAAATCTACTATATATATGCATAGCATTTTGTGTATCAGTTGCGTTTATAATATACCGAACCCAGCGGTACATCTGGTCAGTAGACATGGCCGACAAAAAAGCAAACCCTCCACGCACTAAAAACTAAAAACTGTCGCAAAGCGACCAAGCCCGTATTAAATCTTTGACAGGTGAGGGGCAGTTCAGTAAGATAGTGATGTCATACGGAGAAGGGTATGCCTTTTAAGCGTTTATACCGATTACAATTGAAAATTCACGTTTTGTTCGCGCTAGATTGTTGTTAACAAATAGTTACCATTTTACTCGCGGGCATTTACTACCCTTAAGGGTATAAATGGAAAATGTCAGATTACAGAATAAAAATCTTAACCGCAACGTTATGCTGTGCCGTAATACTCATTACCGGCGGTTGCGGAATTGTAATTACACCGCAGTTAACCTCGCAACAGCGCCAAGCGGATATTGAGTTTCTGGCCCAATGGGCCCAGGACCAAAGCCCCATTGCCGACCTGGCGCTGCAACACAATGAAAATTATCCGAACTACCACGACCTATTGCCGCAATATATGCGATACGCTTATGAAGCTCAAAGCAATGAAGATTTCCTCAGAATCGCACGCAATTATTATTACTTAATCTGCCCCCGCGGACATCGCGAATTATTGACCGAAGACGCAATAGCCGGAGGTAAAATTGCAACATTGCTGGGAATAATTGACCTCGGCGTAAGCCCACTAGCCGCTGATAAGGCGATGTACTGGACGCAATTAGCTGACAATATGGCGCCAGACATTTTCCATCCTCCGATTGACATCAAAAGAGAGAAGAACAAATATTTTATAACTAAAAACTGGCAAAAAAACGATATTAACGTACCAAGCGGCTCAGAGATTATAAAAGTTAACGGTATGAGCTGCGATAATTATATCAAATATCTCAAAAACAAGACTCCCTTGCGTTACTATGATTACCGTGTTAAACTTTATGCTGAAAATCATTTAGCTGGTTGTCAGAGAAAATGAAGATTTTGTAGGCTGGCAAATAGAATTCCTTCAACCTGATAAAACGCCGCTAAACGCGTTTTTTTCTAGATACTCCAAACCTCTGCCACCGGGTAAGTTTTATACTAAAGCGAAAGGAAACTGCCTCTGCGTTGAACTCAATGAGCAGGTCGCCTATATCCACATTAAAGGCATGATGCCCAGCGGGTTCTGGGGAGCAATTTTCCCTTCTGTTTTTACCAGGGATGCCAAGGTCATCAAACGTTTCCTCAATGAAGCTAACGGAAAATATCGTAAACTGATTATCGATCTTCGCAACACCAGAGGAGGCTCCCATTTATACGGCTATGAAAATCTCATCCGCCCGTTTCTCGACAAACCGGTCACCTATACTCAAATCGCCGGCCTGAGACGAAAGTATCGAGAGAGCCTTAAAAACAGCGAGCTAAAAACCTTAAGGAAATGGGTATCTACTAAAAAATACCACGTTGTAAATGTTCAAGAAGCCGCCCCACCGAAAGGCTTTAACGGAGATGATTGGATTTTCTATGAGATCACTCGCACCCTAACTCCGCGGAATCGCTATAATTTTGACGGCCAAATATTTATTCTAACTGATGGCTCTGTTTTTTCCGCCACTGAAGACTATGTCAACACCGTCAAACGGATCGGCCAGACAAAACTCATCGGTCGTAATACCGGCGGCGGCGCCAGCGCCTACCTGGGACCGCCGATTGTCCAACTGCCTGTCAGCGGTATGATATTTCGGGCAGAAACCGAGATTGTTATCAATCCCGACGGAACCGTCAATGAACTCTACGGTACAACGCCGGATATAGAACTGCCGCCAACACTACCTCCAAAATCACACGACAAAACTACTCTGCTCAAGGATAAATGGATTCAATATATTATAGACAACTAAGGAAAATTTAAGGGGAGAGAAGTAAAGACTCCAGAAAATTAAAAGAACCTGACACTAATGGCACTGTCATGCGTAAATCTTTTTTTGTACAATAATTTACGACTTTTTCAACGCTAACTTAAAAAATACCATTGGTATAATAAAGCACCCGGAAGCATAAGTTCGGCTGATTATCCTTCGGTTACTCTTCGATTTGTTTCGTTCGATACTGAATATAGACTTCGCGCATTGCCGCGTATGGATCTATCGCAGCTTCTTTAAAAGCTTCATACTCGCCGATATGGAACGAACCTTTGTTAGTGTAATCCCCAGCCGTTATACCAATCGCAGCCTCACTGGGATCCACATAGTAAACCGGATTAAGGAACGCATCGCCAAGCTT
>VRUF01000168.1:0-1599 GCA_019456245.1 Planctomycetota bacterium
GCAGCGCGACAACCTCGCCTGGGTGACCTTCGGCCTTACCCTTTAATATCTCATCGGCCTGGTGATAAGTAAGTCTTGCGCGCGAACATAATATGCTGTTGGCAAAGGTCCTGCCTAGCACGTTGCCATCATCGTCATAAGTAATATAAGCGCTCTTTGCAAAACGCTTCTGCTTTGGCTGAAGGCTGCATATCCCGTTACTCAATATCTCCGGAAGCATCGGGATGACCTTACCGGGCAGATATATGCTGTTGCCTCTATCCTTGGCCTCTACGTCGAGCGGCGAATCCATCTCGATAAAACTGCTGACATCTGCAATATGGACCCCGAGCACCCAGTTGCCGTCGCCGTTTCGCACAAGGCTGATCGCATCGTCAAAATCCTTCGCGTCAGGCGGATCGATCGTTATAACAACATCATCGGAAATATCGTCCCTGCCTGAAATACCTTCCACTTCGAAACCGGCTGCTGCACTTCTTGCCTGGTCAATGCAATCGTCGCCAAATTCACCGGGCAATTGATGCTGCATGATTATCGACTTTATCTCGGTATCGTACAAACCAGCTCTGCCGATCACCTCGGTGATAACGCCGGCGGGAAGATTGGTACCGCTTGGATACTTTATGATCTCGACACAGACCTTGTCGCCTTCAACGACGCCCTTGGCTCCTACGTCGTCAACGGCTACCAGGCCGATATACGCCTTGCCGTCGGGCTGGACGATCCACTGGCCGCCCATTTTTTGGGCTGTGCCGACAATTCTCTTAATTCCGCGCTCGAGGACCTTGACAACAATGCCGTTATACTGCATCACCCCGCGACGAACGCCCTTCTTGATAGATCTGGCAATAACCGTGTCGCCGCTCATCGCATCACCGCTGTCTCCGGGAGCTATAAAAAGATCGCCGTGAGCATTCGTATCGATGGGTACGACAAAACCAAAGCCACGCTCATTCGCACGAAAAATCCCCTCGACCTTTGTAGACATCGCGGGCAACGCGATCTGGCCGCCACCGCCGAGGATTATCTTGCCTTCGCTTGCAAGCATATCCACCGCCGCGTTAAAATCGGCAAGATTATCTTTACTGACCTGAAGTGATTTTGCGACGAACGCAGACTTAACCGGCAGAGTTTGGGACTCGGCAAGAAACTTGATTATTTGTCGCCCATAAACCTTAATCATTAAATCCATCCAAAACAGACCGCCAGAATATAAGCCCGGCAGGAATTTTTTGTAGTATACCCTTAAGGGTAGTAAATGCCCGCGAGTAAAATGGTAAGTATTTATTTGAAAACAAGTTACCGCGAACAAAACGGGAATTTTCAATCGTGATCAGTATAAAATGCATCACCGAAGGCGAATCCACACTTCTGCCTTAAAAGACTATTTACGCAAAAAGGCGCCTAACCGATAATCATATATCGGCCAGACGCCATGTAATCTGCATACAAATAACTTTTACGGATAGACCAACTTTACTTCGCATTGAGGGCGTTCAACTGCCTTGCCATGCGTGATTTGAGCCGACCGGCTGTGTTCTTGTGCATCGTACTGGTCGCAGCTACCTTGTCGAGCTTTTTGACCAACAGGCGGAACTT
>VRUF01000168.1:1609-6458 GCA_019456245.1 Planctomycetota bacterium
TCATGCTTTTACGCGCACGATTTGTAATACGGCTTTTTTCGTTTTGCCTTATTCTTTTTTTAGCTGATAAAGAATTCGCCACTGTTAACTCCTAATATTTTTTAGTTTATAAAAAAGTACACTACAATATACAATATTGGGTACTGAGAGGTTTTTTTAGCTATTATCTACTAGATTCTGCTGCATTTCGCATTTTATTTACTCTGTCCTTTACATCTTTGTAACCAAAGTCAAGCTGTGCAAGCTTGCGATACATCTCCAGGGCCTTTTCACCCTGACCGTCCTCTTCGAAGCTTCTGGCCAGGTTATACCTAAGATCCTTCGCTACATCGCCATCCTTGACCTCGCATGCATGGAGCGCACGACTGAATACATCGATCGCATCACTATACCATCCTTTCAGGAAAAAACAAAGACCAGTCTCATCCATCGCCGCCAGCTTACGTCTCGGATCACGTTGAGCCTGCTGCAAAAGCGGGATCGCCGCATCATATTCTTTAGCCTTGATCAAACAAAGAGCATATTCATATTTCATACCAAAATCCATAGGATACTGGTCGACGCACTGCTTATAATGTTCCTTCTCCGCTTTGCACAACTTATCTACCGCAAGCATCAACTGGTTTTTAAGATGACCGTTACTGACATCGGCCTTTGCCTCGGCCTTCGCATGGGAAACATCGACACGAAGCTTCTTGATCGTAAGTTCCCCCTGACGCCGCTTGAAAGAAAAATCATTGCTGCGTTTGTACGCATCCTGCAAAAGATTAATGGCTGATTTATAGTCTTCAAGCGTATTTAACGCACAGAGCGCATCGGCAAGCTCCAAAACGTTGACCACGCTCTTGGGATCCTTCAACACCGCCTTCTTAGCATCGTCAACAGCTTTCTGCCGAAAATCGGCCGTCTTGATCAATCTCTGCTGCGAATGCAGTTGGTCCTGTCCTGCCTTGTCCTTTATCGACTTTTGAAAACCGCCATCTTCGTCATACTTGCCCTTCTGCATTGTTAAATGCGCCGACAAATCTCGAAGTTCATCCTGAAGCGCGGCATTGTCAGGGCGCATACCCAAAACATGATTGCATGTCCTGACCGCCTCGCTGTACATCTCCATTTCAGCATAACTGTCCTTGAGAAGGAGGTAGGTCGAAAAAGAGGGCCTCTCGCTGGCACGATTGGCATCATAGATTAAACGGGCTATCCACTCGGCAGTACGATGAAAACCTCCGCTGACCGCGGATCGAAGCATCGCCTCCGCATAGGGCAAATGGTCAGGATCTTTCGCAAGAAGATACTCGGCACTAAGCATCTCGTCAAGAGGCTGCTTATTGCCGTGACGTTTCATCTTCTCTACCATCGATGCTTTTTTACCGCCCTTACCCTGGCGGATCAACGCAAGACGACGCAAAGGGGCATGGCCGGACTCAAGCGCATCGGGAGCCCTCTTAAGCCCCTCGATGTACATATCGATGGCATAATCAAAATTGTCCGTAGAAGCAACTTCTTCGGCACGATCAAAAAAGACTATGGCTTTTTCAATACCTTTATCAATGTCGTCATCTGGCATTTCCGATACTCCTGCTGCGATACACTTAATACTATATCATACAGGCAGAAGTATAGTCTTGTCAACAAATAAAACTTGTATTCGGCCCTGGTACGTGTTATTTATGAAGCGAATGTTAACTTTAATTACGGAGATGTCAAGTATGTTATCTGCTTTAGAGAAATATGATCCTCAGATTTTCGAATTATTGACCCAGGAAAAGGCCCGGCAAAGTGCCTCTATCAGGCTTATCCCGTCCGAAAACTATGTCTCAAAAGCCGTTATGCAGGCAACAGGCAGTTGTCTAACCAACAAATATGCCGAAGGATACCCCTCAAAACGCTATTATGAAGGCCAGCAGGTCACGGACCTTATAGAGTCCATAGCCACGCAGAGAGCAAAAAAGATATTCCACGCAGACCACGCAAACGTCCAGTCATATTCCGGATCGGTAGCAAATATCGCGGCCTACGCCTCTCTGCTTTCCCCTGGCGACACTATTATGGGACTTTCCCTGCCATACGGCGGACACCTCACTCACGGCTGGAAAGTAAGCCTGACAAGCAAAATATACAATTCGGTTCAGTATGAATTAAATCACGACACAGGAAGGCTTGATTTTGATCAGATAAGGGATCTCGCAAAAAAACACAGGCCTAAAATGATTATTTCAGGCGCAACTGCCTATCCGCGAGAGATTGAATTCGATAAATTCGACGAGATCGCACGCGAAGTAGGGGCATATCACCTCAGCGACATCGCACACATTTCAGGCCTGGTCATCGCCGGTATTCACATAAGCCCGGTCCCATATGCGGACATCGTCTCGACGACAACACACAAAACCCTCCGCGGACCGCGAGGCGGAATGCTCCTGTGCAAAGAAGAGCACGCGAAAAAAGTGGATAAGGCAGTATTCCCCGGTCTTCAGGGCGGACCTCACATGCACACGATAACCGCAATCGCCGTCGCCCTTGCCGAAGCTGACACCAACGAATTCGTCGAATATGCAAAGCAGATCGTAAAAAATGCCAAAAGACTGGCAGATAAACTCTTGGAAAGCGGCTTTGATCTCGTCTCCGGCGGAACAGATAACCACCTGCTTTTGATAGACTTAAGAAACAAAAACGTACTCGGCAAACCGGTCGCAAAGGCACTGGACAGAGCAGGGATCGTCTCAAACTACAACACCATCCCCAACGACCCTTCAACGCCTTTCAATCCAAGCGGACTAAGGATCGGAACCCCGGCGGTAACAACAAGGGGAATGAAGGAAGATCAGATGGATATCATTGGCAATGCCATCAAAACCGTCGTTGAAAACGTGGATAACGAATCTGTTCTCGAAAAGGTCCGCAAGGAAATGCTGCTGCTTTGCTCGAATTTTCCGGTACCGGACCACTTCATTATACCTCCGAAAAACTAGTTCAAGAAAATGGCTATGGCCAATATTTCATTAAAAACTGCAGTACTGGGATTGAACGCCGACGGGCTCGACCTGCTAAGGGCAGCCGTAAACGCCCGGAATTTCGACATCTGCGCTGTCGCCGACAGTGACATCAACGTCGCCGAAGAAATAGCCGCAAGATACAACTGCGCTCCATTTGACGACTATAGGCAGCTCGTAATACAAAACGACCTGGATGTCCTCCTCGTCGGCGCTCCGATACATCTCTGCGACGACCAGATTCGAACCGCAATGAAAAAAAAGATCAATATCGTAAGACTTGCCCCCCCGTCTCTGAATTTTGAGCATATCGCCGACCTGGTCAAGATCGCACAAAAAAACAATGTTCGCCTGCTGACGATCTCGCCGAACAGGTTTGCACCGGGCTTTACAAAACTAAGGGAATACCTCCGGGACAAGGATCTCTCGCAGTTTCACTTGATAACCGCGCTTTGCTTTTTGCCGGACAATCTTAATGACCTCGAAGACAGGTGGCTAAACGACCCGGAACTGGCCGGCGGCGGCGTGCTCCTTAGAAACTGCTACCACATCATCGACGAACTGGTCATGGACATAGGCCTACCCGAAAAGGTATTCGCGGTCAGTACAAATCACGCCCCCGACAGACAACAGCGTCTCTCCATCACAGAGGACACCATAAACATAACATTCAAATTCTCAGAAACGCTTGTAGCCAACCTAACCGCGACAAGGATCTTTGGTCCCGAAGAGCAATCGATAAGAATACACGGCAACAAAATCTGCATCACCGCCACCGCGGAATCCTTCACTATCGCAGACAACACCGGCAACGTGATAGAACAATCGGTATGCGAGGCAAACAGGCTCGAAAACATCGAAGCGGCACTAAAAAGCATCGCTGCCGGAATAACAAAGCCGGACTCGAATCCTATCATAGGCGACGAAACATCCGATCTGAAAAACATGGCAGTAATAGAATCGGCCTATCTGTCAACAAGAACAGCTAGCCCCGAAGAACCTGCAAAAATATTGGAACTGGAAGCGAACATTCCTCAGTAACAGCATGATCCAGCATAGCGGCAACCACAAAAAAGAAACGCAAATTTCATCCGCCAAAGGCGGGCTGCTTTTTGATCATCTCGCCAACCTCGGTCAGAGTTTTGACGTCTATGTCCCGCAGTCGTCCTTCGTAGTCAGGGCCGACATCAATTGAGAATATATTGCTGTATTTCACCGCACCAAGGTAGTCCTGGTAGATTTTCTCGGCTGGATGGCAGAGGCCGTCATGTTTCGGGAGAGAATAGAACCAATGTGCTCCGCCTTTGTGTCGGGGAAGGATGGGGTAGGTAAACTCGGCAACGAGAAAGCCCTTGTGGTTTGCCTCGGCCGCCTTGTTGTTATGGCTTGCATCTGCATCGCCCAGTTTCCCCGGCTTTCCACGCTCGCGGAGACAGAGCCTGCCCGCTGGCGTCCCGTGGTTAAAACCGACAAAGGTGTTCGGCTGGAACTTGTGCATCCATTCAACCGTTTCGTTGTGCGATAGTCCGCCGGTTCCCACCGCATGGTCCATCCACCAGAATTCTATTGGGCCGTAGTTGGTCAATAACTCCTTGAGCTGGGCCTTCTTGATGTCGGGATTCTTGCCGGTATCGCCATGTCTGCCCTTACCGTCAACTGCACCGGGCCAATTCCAATCGCCTTCTGAAAAATACAGGGCCAGCTTGATCCCGTACTTATCACACGATTTCCTAAGCCTGGCGAGGACATCGATTCCCAGGGGGCTGTTGGTGACTTTCTTGTCGGTCGTAGCCGTGTCCCAGAGGCAGAATCCGTCATGATGCTTGGTGAGGAAGAGTATGTAGTTCATTCCTGCC
>VRUF01000016.1:0-18455 GCA_019456245.1 Planctomycetota bacterium
TAAGAAGAATGATCGCTCTTCTGTAAAGCAGAAGACGGCTAAAGACCCGCGATAAGCCCTTGCCGATCTCTTTTGACTTATCCTGTTTAGCTTGGTCTGCCTTTGGCATTGAGAAAAATTCCCGTTAATATCGCTGAAAAGAAGAAAACATAATAATACGTAATTGTAACAATGACAAGGAGATAAGTCAAATATTATTCTTGGCAGGGGTGCTCATCACGTACCTGGTCAAGATGGACGTATATCCGGTTTATTTCGGTGCCATCGACTCTTTTTCTTATCAGTGCATATATAATCGTGCAAGAGCAGAAATAAAAACTGATAACAAATGCTATCAACAATCCGATCACGACAAGGACCGTAAAGTGTATAAGGATAGCGGAGATGGTCTGGGATATCGTTGATGTCAGTTCGGGGTTTACTCGAAGCAGACGGAAATACTCTGGTTTCGGCCAGATAACTTCAAGACGACCTGGACCTGCGCTTTCATTAAACACTCCCGTTTCAAGTAGAGTGTATGTTATGATAAGGAACAGAAATGCAAATCCTCGCACAAAAAGATAAGAAACGGCTCCGTAGATCGATGCAACAAAGTAATAAAAGAACAGTCTGACAGGCATACCGAAGACATAAGCGATAGACCGGCTTATGGAATCAAGGCCATCCGACCCTTCGTACGCTATTGCAGGAAACATCAGCCCAAGGCCCCATACGGTACCAATAAGAGCGAAAGATGTTATGATTCCAAGTATGATCGCAAGGGGCACAAAAAGTGCGATTAAAATTTCTCCCACGACAGGAATATTGCCGGCAAGACCCCCGGCAAGGATCAGTCCGCAGCAAAAAAGAATGATCCCTACCGCAATTGCAGGAGCGGTAAGAAGCTCGGAAAATTTTTGCCATCCGAATGCTATCGCCTCGGTAAGTCCTGCTTTTTCACCCTGAGCAAACTCAAGAGCAGCGCACCGGCAGATCGCACCTCCTGCAATGGTTATTACACCTGTAGCGATAGTAAGGAATATCACAGAGTAGATCGGGTGGTACCGCATCGCCCAGAAGAATCCAAGCACCCAAAGCCAAATATGTTTTAGCATCGCCGGCACCTGGCGATTCAGCAACGCAACGGCACCGGCGTTAAACCTCACATCACCGTAAGTGTAGAGTGTATAAAATACGCCCCGACCTTTACTGAAAGAATCCAGTTCGTCCATAGTCCTGTCCGTGTTTGACAGGTAGTACTCAAGTTCGTGCGAATTGTTCCATTCCGATGCGGTCCAGAGAGTATTGACTGTGGTCCAACTGCGTCCCTGGGGCCAACTTGCGGTCATGCACAGGTCCATGACAGAACCTGCCACAAAAAGCAAAGCTACTGCTAAAAATGCCGTCAAGAGTTTTGCCGGACCCACTGCCATCTTGAAACTTGCAATAAGTCTCGTAAAAGCAAGCGTATCCCAGTATCGCCTCAGACGGTCTGTTTCGGGTGCACTCATATATGCCTTATTCTTCGAAATCAGATTTCACAACTGGTATCACATATTCAGCGTCAAACCACGCGCCCATATCGATTAGTTTGCATCGCTGACAGCAGAAAGGAAAGAACCTGCCGTTAAGTTTTTTTTTACCCTCACTGGTTGTAGTCGTTGAAGGTATTACCTTATCGCATGTAGGGCACTTAAATCTCATCGTATAACCTGTAAGGATCAAAGAAAAGCCCGCTATCTTATGGGCCTCAATTTGGGCAAGATTAAACTTCTTCCTCTTCGTCTTCCTCGTCGCCACCGTTGACATATTTAAGAATATCGAGAGCACGCTCTTTCTCTTCTGCTTCGTCGATCTCATCGTCATCGTCAATTGCATCATCAAGGTCAAGGTCATCGGCCTCGTCATAAATCTTCTCACCTTCGATGATCTGGCCTTTTTCCACCATCGTCGCATACTCAATACAGTACCGAGCCCAGGGGTTGGCTTCCAGACGTGCCTTTCTGATGTCTTTGCCGGTACCTGAGCAAATGCCGTATACGCCATCGACGATGCGACCAAGTGCATCGTTGATTTCTTCCAGAAGTTTTCGTTCGCTGTCCATCAGACCCAGTGCGAACTCCTGTTCAAAATTATCCGTTCCCATATCCGCCATATGAATCGGCATACTGGACAGATCGCCCGCGTCATCCATACGTGATTTTTTCAGCGCACCGTTTTCGATTGAAGTAACATCTCCGATGAGTTCACGTCTTTTTTGCAAAAGCAGTTCACGGAAATATCCTATTTCGCTGGCGCTTAGACGAGAGACTTTCTTCCTGGCTGTAACCCTCTTCTTTGTTACAGATTTCTTTTTAGAGGCGGCCTTTTTCTTCACCGCCTTTTTTTTCTTAGCGGTCTTCTTCGCAGCCACTTTTTTCTTTGTAGTTTTCTTCTTAGCTTTCTTAGTCACTTATGAGCCTTTCGTAACTCTTAAATATCCTATATATCAAGCTGATTTCCGAAAAATAGCAATCCGGTATTATACAAACATCGGCTAATTTATGGCAAGAAAATACTTCAGGCGGACAAAAAATCCCAGAAGCTTTGCGGTTTTAATGTAAGTCTTTGCAAAAAAAGGGCTTACGCTGAATCGTTGTTTCCTGTCCGTCCCGAGTCTTTGGCCATATTCCCAAGTGGGACGAAGAATCTCTCAATGCCGATCTTTCCCGAATACCCCTTTACCCCGAATACTTTTTCGATATTATCGGAAGTAAAAACCTCTCCGGTTGATCCTGTATGGTACTGGCACGCATTGCCAAGCAAAAGTACCTCGTCGCAATACTGGCTTGCGAGATTGACGTCATGTGTTATCGAGACGATCGTCTTATTTTTTTGCAATTGCATTCGCTTAAGCAGATCATATATGGCCACCTGGTGGCGAAGGTCCAGAAAGCTCGTAGGTTCGTCAAGCAGAAGTATCGGCGTGTCCTGTGCCAGCGCCCTGGCAATAAACACTCTCTGCCGTTCACCTCCGCTAAGGTGTGCAAGTTCTCTGGAGGCAAACTCATCGGTTTCCGTTAGCTTAAGCGATTCATGTACGATCTGCCTGTCGCGTTCTGTTTCAAACCCCATCGCACCAAAATACGGCGTCCTTACCATCATAACTGTTTCCATCACGGTAAAATCAAAAGCCGGAACGAATTCCTGGCCGACAAGTGCGACTTTTTTCGCCAGTTCATCAGTTGCATAGGATCCAATCGCTCCGCCGTCGATATTTATCGCTCCGCGACCTGCCCGCAACTGTCCTGCCAGAAGATTCAGCAATGTGCTCTTACCTGCACCGTTGGGCCCGGCTATCGCGACGAACTTTCCTTTCGCGATGCTGAAACTCATATCGCCCAGTACATCCATTTCGCCATAGCTAAACGACAACCCCTTTACTTCGATCATAGCCATTTACCATCCCACCTTTCGTGAATATTTCACTAGCAGGAAAAGGAAAAATGGACCGCCTATCAGCGCCGTCACAACACCGACCGGCAGTTGTGCCGGTGCGACAATAATTCTCGCAAGGGTATCGGCTGCGACCATGAAAGTACCCGCGTAAATAGCACTCAACGGGATCAATTGCCGATGATCAGGCCCAAAAACAAGTCTCACTGCGTGAGGGATGATAAGCCCGACAAATCCGATAAGTCCGCTTAAACTTACCGCAACTGCCGTGATCAGCGCCGCAATCGAAAACGCCGCCAACTGAACCTGTCCCGTTTTCACCCCCATCGTCTTTGCGTCTCTCTCGCCAAAACTGATCGCGTTAAGTTTCGGTGCAAGGAAAAACAGCCCCACGATACCGGCCGTCACAACACCTCCGCTGGTCCACAGCACAAGCATGCTTTCCTCCCGCATATTCCCCATAAGCCAGAATATCGTCGCAAATACCTGATCGCTGCGTCCCACCGAGGTTAAGAACATGATAAGCGCAGAGAAAAAAGCATTCACCACAACGCCGGCCAAAAGCAGCCCGGCAACATGTCGCCTGCCCGTAAGTCTTCCGATAAACCAAACAAGCGTCACCGTTCCGATCGCACCGGCAAACGCAAAAACCGTAACGGGTGACAATCCCAAAATCGGCATCGCAAGTCCAAGCAGCATAGCAATGATTACACCAAGTCCGGCACCGCTGGATATCCCCAGGATATACGGATCAGCGAGTGGATTGCGAAGAAGCCCCTGAAACACCACTCCCGAACACGCAAGGGCAGCTCCGACTATTACCGCAAGGATTATACGAGGAAGACGAACCCGAACGAATATCTCATAATCCGGGTTAACCTGCCCATCGGCAACCGATGCGATCACCGACTTTAGCGACACCTTCTCCGTACCCATCAAAGAGCAGGCAAGCATTACCACAACCAGCAAAATCAAAGCAATGCCGATGCGTACAACAAGTTTTCGTTTAGTAAGTAATTTTTCCATTACGATATTAAAATAACTCCGGGTGCAGGCAACGTCCAATACTTTCTACACCTTCGTATATCCGAGGTGCAAGTTGCGAAACCGTATCTCCCTTGATCACATAGATTCTATCGTTAACAACCGCTGGCACATTCGAGAATCGTTTCCAGTATTCCATCGCCGCGGCGCGCTGTTTTGCCATATCTCCCCATCCCATCGCAGGTTCGATTATCACATCAGGCTTTCGCGCAATAACCTGTTCGGCGCCGATAGGGGGGTACTGGTGAGCAGTTTTGCCGATAGCGTTGACCCCGCCGGCAAGTTCGATCAGTTCATTTACAAACGTATCCAACCCAGCTACCCGCAAAGGTTCGCGCTGAACAACCCACAAAACGCTGACTTTTTCTTTATCTCCGATCCGTTCCAAAAAACCCCCAAGCTTTCCACGCAATTCACCGCAAAGTTCCTCTGCCTCTCTGGTCGCTCCCGTAGCCGCTCCGATTTTTTTAACCGCTGCAAAAAAGTCTTCCACGTTTTCAATATTCACCGTAAGCGTCCTGTACCCCATCCGTCCAAGCCGTCCGGCAATATCTCTCTGTTGCGGAAAATCAAGGGTTATCACCAGGTCCGGTTTCGCTGCGATGATCGTCTCTATATTCATCTGCCAGAAACTGCCGATCTTTATCTTATCAGCTGCTTTGGCTGGAAATTTGCTGTCAGTCGTAACCCCGACGATCCGTTCGCCAAGTCCAAGAGAAAAAAGTATCTCCGTAAGATTAGGAGCAGTGGAGATAATTCGTTCGGATACCGATACGTCAACAGCATTCGGCAAAACAGCATCCCCTTGCTCAAATACCGAAAAGCCCAGAACAAGCCACACCACCAGAAACAATAACAGGCAAATCCACTTTTTCATTTAATATATCGATTCGCTAAAATCCGGTTCTCTTAAACTGCTTTTCCAATTCTCCCATCGAAAAAACGATCGTCGTCGGTCTGCCATGCGGGCACCTGCTCGACCTTTCGACAGTTTCCTTATCCGCGACAAGCTGTCTCATCTCCTCGTACGTCAGCGCCTGCCCGGCTTTGATCGCCGCCTTACACGCGGCCATATCGAGTATCTCATGTACCAGCCCTTCGGCATCCGGCGCCAAAGTCTTATCTGACATCTTATCGAGCATGTCAGCAACGAATGTCGCTATATCGACCTTTCCAAGAATCGCCGGAAATGCCTGTATCGCCATCGTATTCGGCCCGAACGGCGTTATCTCTATCCCAAGTTTTTCGATCAATTTGCCGTTTGATTCAATCGCCTCGGCCTGTTGCGCAGAAACCTCAAAAGTCTCAGGTATCAGCATTCGCTGCGAAGCAAGCCTGCCCTCTGACATTTTCCTGCAAAGTTTCTCATAGATGATCCGCTCATGAAGCGCATGCTGGTCGATAACCACAAAACCTTCTTCCGTTTCGGTTATGATATAAGAGTTATGTATCTGTAGGAAAAAATCTTTCGTCTCTTCAACAGCATTTCCGCTCGCATTGAAAGGTTCGGTTTTATATGCCCTCGCCGTATTCCCGGCCTGCTGCATCGAAGTCGAACTGCCGCCGGATGTCGGCGTATTAAAGAAATTCCTGTCACGTTTCGATCTCGGAAATTCAAAATTCCCCTGGCTTCCCCCAGCCGACTGCTTATCGAAAAATGACTTCATAGCATCTTCGACACGTCCGCGCCTGTCCTCATTATTATCGCCTGTGTTTCCAACCGGCAAAATTGGCCTGCCCCCAAGCACCGCACCGACATCGAGATTCATACTAAGCAACTTTTCCCGCATAACACTTAACACCTGGGAATGCACCATATTGCCGCTTACAAACCGCACCTCGGTCTTTGTCGGATGAACATTTACATCGAATTCGCCGGGATCCATCTCGATAAAAAGAAACACAACCGGGTGTTTATTAGGCTCGATAAGCCCGCGGTATGCCTCCTTCATGGCATGTGAAATAAACCTGTCCTTGATATGCCGATTGTTCAGAAAAACATACTGGTACTTGTTATTGCCCCTGGCGACAGAAGGTCTGCCCATCAGAACCCGAACCTTAATATCCTTCTCTTCGGATTCCGCCTCGATAAGGTCTTCGGAAACGGTTTTACCAAGCAATGCCCTGATACGATCGCGCAGACTTTCATCGCCGGTAAGATGGTGCAACTGACGCCCATTGTGGATCAATGTAAGATCAAGCCTAAGATGCGACAACGCGATCCGCGAAAAAAATTCCGTAATATGCGTCATCTCGGTATTTGCGGTACGAAGAAACTTACGCCTTGCCGGCAGCTTGTAGAACAGATTTCGAACCTCAATGCTCGTTCCGCGGTCCCCGCTGCAGGGCCGCACATCCTGCTTTTCACCGCAGTCGACCTCGATGCGATTGGCCTCGATGGAATCGCCCGTCCGGCTTACGACGGTAACATGGGCCACTTGTGCAATACTGGCAAGGGCCTCACCGCGAAAGCCCATCGTCTTGATATTAAAAAGATCGTCGCGATTCCGGATTTTGCTCGTTGCATGCGGCAAAAAAGCTTTTACAAGATCTTCTCCATCCATCCCGCAACCGTTATCGACGATTGAAATAAGTTTCCGTCCCCCGTCTTCGACATTGAGCACGATCCTGGTCGCGCCGGCATCGATGCTGTTCTCAAGCAGTTCCTTAGCCACACTCCCGGGCCGTTCGATCACCTCGCCGGCTGCGATCATGTTTATCATATTATCGTCAAGGACGATTATCCGGGACATCAATCCGCTCCAACCATGCCGCTTTTATATTTATGATATGATCAAACTATTGCCCGTCATTTCTTCGGGTTTTTCAATTTCCATTATTTCCAGCATCGTAGGTATCGCATCTGCAAGCCTTCCGCCATCGCGCATTTTGCAGTTTTTATACTTCTCGTAGAATACGATAAAGGGCACCTTACCGATAGTATGCGCCGTATGTTCCATATTGTGTTTACCGTCCCACATCTTCTCAAAGTTGCCGTGATCGGCCAATACCACCGCCGCGCCTCCAAGTGATTTCACCTTTGCAAGTATCTTGCCAACACACGCATCGACGGTTTCCGCCGCTTCTACGGCCGCAGCCAGCACACCGGTATGGCCAACCATATCGGGATTGGCAAAATTCATAATGATCACGTCAAAGACATTGCTCTCAAGTTTTTCCATGATAACATCGCAAACTTCGTTAGCGCTCATCGAAGGTTTAAGGTCATAGGTCCGAACTTTCGGCGAGGGAACGATCTGTCTCTCCTCGCCTTCAAAAGGTTCCTCACGTCCGCAGTTAAAAAAGAACGTCACATGAGCATACTTTTCCGTTTCAGCGCACCTGAACTGCTTAAGCCCCAGTTTACTGAAATAATCGCCGCCGATATTTTTCAAGCTCGTCTCTTTCGCAAACGCAACCTCGGCCGGTATGCTCGAATTATACTCCGTCATACAAACATAATGAACACAGGGACGCCCCTTACGTTCAAAACCGTCGAACCCATCGCCTTCGACAAACGCCCGAGTAATTTCCCGTGGTCTGTCACCCCTGAAATTAAAACAGATAACGCTGTCACCATTTTCGATAAGGGCGACAGGTTCCCCGTTTCCATCGTCGATGCAAACAGGTTTGACAAATTCGTCCGTCTCCTCATTTGCATAACTAGCCTCCATCGCCTCCGCCGCGGTTTTCGCCATATTCCCTTCACCAACCGTAAGACAATCGAAGGCTTCCTGAACACGTTCCCATCTCAGGTCACGATCCATCGCATAAAAACGTCCCGCGATCGAAGCGATTTTCCCGGCACCGATTTCGCCCATTTTCTTCTCGATCTCAGCGATATACCCGGCTCCGCTGGTAGGCGGCGAATCACGTCCGTCAGTAAACGCGTGCAGATAAATATCCTCAAAACCCTGCCGTTTCGCCATCTCAAGCAACGCGTAAAGGTGTCCCAACAGCGAATGAACACCGATATCGCTGCAAAGTCCCATGACATGTACCTTCCCGCCATTGTCTTTCGCCTTTTGGAAGGCCCCAAGCAGAATCGCATTTTCAAAGAAATCACCTTCGCGAATAGCTTTGGTGATCTTCACCGAGCTTTGATAAACAACACGACCGGCCCCGATATTCTGGTGCCCAACCTCGCTGTTACCCATGGTCCCGGCAGGGAGGCCAACATCTTCACCGCTTGTTTCGATAAGGCAATTCGGGTATTCTCCCATCAGCATATCATCCACAGGCGTTTTCGCCTGCTTGATCGCATTAAATTTCGACTCGGCGCAATCCGGATTGTATCCCCAGCCGTCACGGATTATCATAACAAAAGGTCGCCGACTAAGCTTTGGGTTATTCTCTATCATTAATAGTACCTGTAAAAAATATCAAAAATGTGGAATCTCACGATTATAACGCTCCCGCCGATTTTTTCAAGCCAATTAGACTGAACCCGGATTTCCCATATGAAGTCGTGCAAAAGAAATGAAAGTTGTTGGTGGAAGGGCCAAATTCGTGTTTTTGCTATTATTGCGGCTGAAACAACCTCAAAATGAAGCTGAAAAGCTTGATTTTTTGAGATCAATCTGATATTCTGTTGGAAAAGAGGCTCAGCGGTGTATCTTAGCTCAAGATATATAATGGTATATGGGAAATTTCAGATATAGATGGGAATAAATAAGCATGGTTATCACTAAGGGTATGGATCGACAAATGTGGTGCGTTTCGCTTCTCGTTGCATGCGGATGGTTTACAGCATTCCTCACACCGGCTGCCGCAAGCAACGCAGAAGAACAGGATATGGCCCAGTTGTATGCAAAAAAGGGAACGTGGGCCGAGACCATGATAACGACGCGGGCTGTCTGCGCCAAACAACTCGCACGGCCCGTGATCACGTTGGGGTATTGGTATTATACCCAGCCGAAAAAGTTCGCTAACTTTTCCCAGCGCCGTGTTCTGGACAACATCGATTTTGAGGAGCGGAGCCCCAACGGCAAAAAGTGCTGGAAACCGAAAATGAGAATTGAGAATAGAAAGGTCTATGCGCCGATCCGTTTGGGTGTTGAGCCGATATACATGGTCCTCACTATAACCGTTGACGGCGGTCCGGCGTCCTACCCTGTCCACCTTGCATGCAGCCAAGGGTATGATCTGTGGTTCAATGGCCGGAAGATTCAGTCGAAAAATGTTCGCTGTGACGTAGAACGTGACCAAGACAGGTTTGTCCTGGACTTGAAACCGGGCGACAATAAACTGCTGCTCAAGATCCACAACTCTGCCGGGCTTCCCAAGTTCTATTTTTCTCGTCCGGTGGATCCCGCTCGCTTTCTATGGGAGAAAATTGCGAAAGACTTTCCGCGTCACGCAATGTGGATAAACGAAGACGCCGGGGATGACAAAATCCACGCCTGGCTCCGGAGTCCCGACAAAGTGGAACTGGAGCAAGAGTTCATTGCTGCCGTAGCGGCAGAAATCGGATTGGCGGGTGAACTGCTTCTCAAGGATTTCGACGCATTGCAGCAGGCCGACGTCGCAGCAGGCGACGCGCAGTGGCTGACGCTGTACGAGCGTAGTGCCCAATTGCGCGACCGGTTCCGTACAGCACGGAGATACGTTACACCTGAAAGCATGCGAGCTTTGCGGATGGCCGTCGAGGATCTCGGCAATACCGAGCATCTGGAACGCCTGGCGGATATCGAAAGGCGTGTGCGGCAGGTTCTGGATGGACTGGCGCGGGGGCAAGAGTCAATACTGGCCAAGACGGACCGGATTCTTGCATACCGGCGCCAAGCCCTTCTGGCCAATCCGTTGCTCGATTTTGACCGGCTGCTCCTGGTCAAACGCAGCATCGATCAACTCGGCCTGCCGCGAAACTGGCTGGGCAACTGTGCGCTCGATGAATTCAATTTCGACAATGAGATAGCAGTGCTTTCGCCGGTCAAACCGTCTGGCGAGCTGACGACTTTCTACAAGCCGGACCACTCGGGTTTTGTCGGGGACGTGGACCTGAATTTCGACGCTGACAAGATGCTGTTCTCGATGCCGGGCAGCCATGGCCGGTGGCATGTCTGGGAGATCCAGGCCGACGGCACCGGTCTGCGTCAGCTTACCGAGACTGAACACACCGACGTCGAAAACTACGACGCGTGTTATATGCCGGACGGCCGCATCGTGTTTGCGTCTACTCGTTGCTTCGCCGGCGTCCCATGTATCCGCGGGAAACAAAATGTAGCCAACCTGTGCGTAATGGACGCCGACGGCGGCAACATCAGGCAACTTTGCTTCGACCAGGACCACAACTGGAGTCCGGCGATGCTCAACAACGGGCGTGTACTGTTCACGCGGTGGGAGTATTCCGACACTTCTCACTACTTCTCGATCTTGCTGTTTCACATGAACCCGGACGGTACCGGTCAGGCTGAGTATTACGGCAGCAACTCCTACTGGCCGAACGCGATATTCTTTGCACGGCCGATTCCGGATCATCCGACGCAGGTGGTGGGCATCGTCTCGGGCCATCATGGTGTACCGCGCATGGGTGAGTTGGTGATATTTGACCCGGCGAAAGGACGACACGAGGCCGACGGTGTCGTGCAACGCATTCCCGGTTACGGCAAAAAAGTCGAACCGATAATAAAGGACGCACTGGTCGACGATTCATGGCCGAAATTCCTGCATCCCTATCCGTTAAGCGATAAGTACTTCCTGGTATCGAGCCAACTGGACGAACATTCGAACTGGGGCATCTATCTGGTCGATATTTTCGACAACATGCTGCTGCTCAAGGAAGAGCCCGGTTACGTCCTCTTCGAGCCGCTCCCCTGGCGCAAAACGGAGAGGCCGCCAGTGCTTCCCAACAAGGTGGATCTGAAGAGCCGGGAGGCCACCGTACATATGGTCGATGTCTATGATGGTCCCGGGCTTGAAGGAGTTCCGCGCGGAACGGTCAAGAACCTGCGCATTTACGAATTTCACTATGCCTACCCCAAGATGGGCGGCTGGAAGGATATTGCTGTAGACGGGGGCTGGGACATCCGCCGGATTCTTGGAACTGTCCCGGTTTACGAAGATGGCTCGGCGGCGTTCACGGTACCGGCCAACACACCGTTGGCCGTGCAGCCGCTCGACGAAGAAGGCCGCGCGATTCAACTCATGCGGAGCTGGTTTACGGCCATGCCCGGCGAGAGTCTATCGTGTGTCGGTTGCCATGAGCGGCAGAACACAGTACCGGCCGTGAAACGCACGATCGCTTCCAACGCAAAACCCTCGGATATCGTGCCGTGGTACGGCCCTGCCCGGGGCTTCAGCTTCAACCGGGAAGTACAGCCCGTCCTTGACAAGTATTGCGTAGGATGCCACAACGACGAATCGCAGCGCGACGGGGTAAAGATGCTCGACCTCGCTGCCAAGGAGAAAAATGGATGGAAAAACTTCCCTCCCGCTTATCTGGCGCTCCATCCCTATGTACGCCGGCCCGGCCCGGAGAGCAACTACCACATTGACAAGGCTCTGGAATACCACGCCAACACGAGTGAGCTTGTCCAGATGCTCGAGAAAGGCCACTATAACGTCAAGCTTGACGAGGAGGCATGGGACCGTCTCGTCACTTGGATCGATCTCAACGTGCCCGCTCACGGTACCTGGGGCGAAAGCGAACAAATCCAATCCGACTTCCACCAGCGCCGTCTGGAAATGCGTACACGCTACGCCAACCGGCCGGAAGACCCCGAAGCGATTCTCGCTGTCGATAGAGGACCGATAGAATTTGTCCGCCCCGAGCCGATGGACAAGCCCCAGTTGGCGTCCGCAGTGGATATTACTGGCTGGCCCTTTAATGGCGAGACCGCCAGAGTGCGCCAGAGCGCGGCAGGGCTAAAGACGCGGCGAACCATCGATATGGGCAACGGCATCACCATCGATCTCGTGCTCATCCCGGCCGGTCAATTCGTCATGGGCAGTTTCGACGGATATCCCGATGAACGCCCGGCAACCCCGGTGACTGTCGAGGACCCGTTCTGGATGGGTGTGATGGAGGTGACGAACGAGCAGTTCCAGCGGATATACCCGGACCACGACAACGCGTTCCTGGATAAGCAAAAGACAGATCACATTAGTCAGGGATATTCTATACGGGGCGCTCGCCAACCGGCGATACGAGTCTCGTGGTCGCAGGCGATCAGTTTCTGTCGCAAGCTGTCGGAACTCACAGGCGAGACGGTGGACCTGCCTACGGAAGCGCAGTGGGAATGGGCCTGCCGGGCCGGTACTGACACACCGCTGTATTTCGGCGATCTGGACACCGATTTTTCGAGTCATGCCAATCTGGCCGATGATTCCATCAAACTTCTGGCGCTCGGAGGAGAAACGCCCAACGAATACGAGGCGTTTAATCCCAGAGATCGGCGGTTCAATGACGGAGAAAAAATAATGGCCGATTCGGGCAAGTACGCGCCGAATCCATGGGGCCTCCATGATATGCACGGCAACGTTTGGGAGTGGACTAGTTCCCTCTTTAAAACCTACCCATATCGTGAAGATGACGGCCGTAACGAGATTGCCCAAGATGGCGACCGGGTAGTCCGGGGCGGATCATGGTACGACCGGCCCAAACGCGCGCGTTCCGCGTTCCGGCTCGCATACAGGCCTTATCAGCGCGTCTACAACGTGGGTTTTCGGGTGGTGATTCCAGCAAAGGCCTCGTCTCTGGCCAAAATTAGGAATTTCAATGAAATCAACGCCTTGAAAACAGAGCGCATTATCCGGTAAACTGACGCGCATGACGATTTACATTTGCCTGTCAGGATTAATAGCGTATAATTGCGGTTGTTAGAATTGCTTAATCGATCTTTATTAAAAGAAAGGACTTGCTCATGTCTGCACCGGTATTTAATCATCTTGGCGTTCCATGCCCTGACCCGATAGAGAACTCAAATTTCCTCGAAGGCGGCAAGGTACACTACACGGACCCAGAGGCCCATCCATACAAGATTGAATTTCTGTATTTTGAAGCAGACTCTCCAATGCCCCAGGAACTTCAAAATACCCCTCACGCAGCCTTTATGGTCGAAAATCTGGAAGAATCTCTCGAAGGCCAGAAGGTAATAATGCCACCGACAGATATTAATGAAAACCTGAAGATCGCTTTTATTATGGATGGACCGGCCTTAATTGAACTAATGCAAAGCAAGTAGACAAACGATACGAAAGGATAATGATCATGTTGAATATGAACAGACGCCAGGTAATAGGCGGCCTCGCGGCAGGCGCAGTGGCCACCTCTTCTCTTTTCACCGCTGGCTGTAAGGATCAGCCCGCTAATTCAGGAGCATCATCTATGGCATGGAAAAATCCAGAAAATAAAGACTTTTACAAAGCTGACAGTACATTTGACCTCGAAAAAGCCAAACAGGCCTATTATGACATGATGAAATACTACAATTATCCCATCGTGGATCGTTTGAAAAGCGACGATTTCTGGGCCGTTGATTTTGGCCTCGACAACTTCACGGAAGTCGGAATGGCCGGTATCCTCTGGATCAATAACAAAGAGCACAACTATATGGGTCATGAAATTTTCCTCCTTCCCGGACAGATGATACCTGAGCACTGGCACATGCCCACCACAGACGTCGGAGCGAAACTGGAAGCATGGCAGCTGCGGTACGGTTCGGTAACTCTTTATTCCGAAGGTACTCCGACACCGGGCGGAGACGAACGTATCCCGCCGATTCATCGCGATATTGCTGTTGCAAGGACCGAGAAGAAATTACAGCCAGGCGAGGTTGGCAAACTTGCAGCCGCTGAGGAAAAACACTGGATGCTCGGAGGCCCGGAAGGAACGATCGTTACCGAGTACGCAACTTATCATGATAACGATGGATTACGCTTTACGCATCCGGACATAAAGTTCTAGGCAGTTTGCAATTTTTTTGATCGCAAATCTACCATCATCAAAGGTGCAGAAACGATCTTTATATAAGGGACAATCGGATGTTCAAGCGCAATACTTTATTTTCATCGGCATCATTGTCAGTGCTGCTGGCGATTTCGCTGTTGATTTGCGGATGCCAGAATCCGGCCACACAGGCCACAAAGGATGCCCTCCCAGCCCCTTCCGAACCTGATGAAAATCCGCAGCGGTGGCAAGCCGTCGATCTCTACGTCGATGCCAAAACGTTAAGCGACAGTAGCGATTACGAGGGGGCTTTAGAAAAACTCAACATGGCTATCGAGCAGGCGCCTGATTTTGCCATTGCCCTCTCTTTCAGGGGTGATATTTATCAGGCAATGCAAAAGTTCGAAGAAAGCGCCGATTCTTATGAAGCCGCAACCGTGATCGACCCATATTCGTTCAAGGATTTCTTAAATCTCGGCAAAGTTGCCCAGATCACCGGCAACTACCAACGCGGACTGGATGCCTTTATAGAAGCTGTTGAACTTCAGCCCCAGGATCCAGAGGCCAACATTGGTGTCGCACAATGTTACTACCATCTGAAAGACTATCCCCAGTCGCTCGAGTATGGCATAAGAGCAAAAGAGATCGCTCCGGAAAGTTCTGCTCCAGAGATCGTAATTGCAGACACCTATTTCGCGATGGGCGATTACCTCGCTGCCGTAGATTCCTACAAACGCGTTCTCCAGATCGACGGTAACAAATCTAAGGTTATGGTATCCCTGGCGGGTGCGTATGTTAAAACAAAAGATTTCACCGAAGCCAGGCAGCTTCTCACCTCCGCAATAGAGATCGATTCAGGCAACGGTACGGCACATCAGTACCTTGGCTTTGTCAATCTAATGCTAAAGCAATACGACCTTGCCATAAAAAGTTATATCAGAGCGGTACTCATAGACGACAATGACTGGGTGGCACACAAAGGGCTTGGAGTAGTTTATATTATGCAGTCTCTAAAAAAGAATAATGACCCAACCCTCAGAGAAATGGGGATCAGCGAGTGGAAAAAATCGCTCACTATAAATCCTGATCAACCGCAACTGAAGAAACTTCTTAAGAAATACGTCCCTTAACCTCTATGAACGATAATAATAAAACCAAAAACGACTCATGGTTAGCTAAGATCATAGCCGATATTCATTTGCCCACCCCAGCCGCCAACATCATCTTTTTTACGATTGTTATCGCAGGTTTCGCTCTGGACCTCTGGACCAAACACGCAATATTCCAATGGTTGGGAGGGGACCCGTGGAAAGGGGATCCGAATGTCATTTATCCTGTCATTGACGGTTTTTTCAACCTTGTAACCCGACTCAACCCCGGAGCTGCTTTCAGCATAGCTTCCGGTCAGCGTGTCATCCTGCTATCCGTCTCGATCGTCGCCCTCGTCGTAATCCTCGGCGTTTTTCTTTTCGGGCATCTCCGCAGCAAGACTCTGATCGTGGCATTTGCGCTCTTTACCGCCGGCATCATGGGCAATCTTTTCGACAGGGCATTCAACGATGGCTTGGTGCGGGATTTTCTGGATTTTTACGTGGGCGACTATCATTGGCCTGCATTCAACGTCGCAGATTCTATGCTCTGTATCGCCGTCGGCCTGTTGATCATCTGCAACATTATGACTGAAGTTTCTCAAAGACGCGATCATTCACAAAAAACGGAACCTTAAGCCCAACCCCCAAAGCAAGCCCGTCAGACGGCCTGCAGTCCACTTTTTCAACTCTTCCATTGACCGCTATCTGGATATACGCAAAAAAAGTATGCTCGTTCAGATCGCTTATGACTACTTTCTCAACTTTCCCTCCCACCTGATTGACCACATTGCCAAGCAGATCGTGTGTCATCGGACGAGGAAATTTCACCCCCTTAAGACGCCGGTCGATCGCAAGTATTTCCGGCATCCCGATCACTATGGGAAAACTCCGCTCGCCATTGACTTCCTTTAAAACGACAACTTGCTGAGCAACCGTTTCGTTGATAATGATTTTAGAAAGTTCGACTTTTACTTCCATATTTCACCTCTTAAGTATATCAGCTATCTAATTCGCCCAAGTGCATTTCCACCGCTTCCAACTGCTCTGAAAGCTCCTTAAGCGTCTGTCGCGTCTTTTCCACTACTTCCGGTTTTGCCCGGGAAACAAAGTTATCGTTACCCAGCTTACCCTCAGCCGACCGTATCCCGTTGGTAAGAGTATCCTTTTGTTTCATCAACCTCTTACGCTCCTCTTCGACATCGACCACGTCATGCACATATATCTGCAATTCGCCTGACAGAGAAGCCGAAGCGTTCTTCGGTTTTTCGATATTCTCACCTGCCGTAAGTTTCTCAAGCCCTGCCAAATGGCACAGTAATTCGCTGTTGTCGTCAATAACAGATGTCGCCTTCGCCGGCCCCGTCACCGATACGACGAGCCTGTCTTTCGGTGAGATGCCGTACTGGTTTCGAACCTCACGCACAACCCGGATTACTCCCTGAATGATTTCCACTTCTGCTTCCACATCGTCGCAAATAAACTCGTCAAGCCTCTCGGGCCAGCTTGCCGCGATCAAAGCATCCGCCTGTCCGCTCTCGCATATCCCCTTCAGTTTTCGCTCAGGTACAAGCTCGTTAAGCCCCTGGAATATTCCTTCGGTAATAAAAGGAATAAACGGGTGCAGCAGACGAAGCGTCCTGTCCAGCACAAACGCCAGTACATTTTGAGCGATTGCCTTATCCGCCTCATCCTGCATACGCGGTTTGACCCATTCCAGATACCAGTCACAAAAATCGTTCCAGAAGAAACGGTAGATCGTATTCAAAGGTTCGTTATATTTGAACTCATCCAACTCGCCCGTAACTTCCGCAATACACCTGCCAAGCCGGGAAAGTATCCACTTATCCGTGATCGCAAGTTTTTCCTTATCGAACTTACTCGCATCAGTACCTTCAAGATTCATCATCGCAAACCGCGAAGCGTTCCAAAGCTTATTGCAAAAATTCCGCCCGATATCGAATTTCGGCGAAGTATTAACCGTCCGCCCGTCCGGCAGTTCCATCGGTGCCACCGGCATACGAACATCCTGCGTATCCGTCGTCATCGAGGCAAGAGTAAACCGCATCGCGTCGGCACCATGGCTGTCGATAGCGACAAGCGGATCGATTCCGTTGCCCAGGCTCTTGCTCATCTTACGACCCTGACCATCCTGGATCATCGCATGAATATAAACATCCTTAAACGGAATATCCCCAACGCAATACTGCCCCATCATAACCATCCGCGAAACCCAAAGCGTAATGATCTCCCTCGCCGTACAAAGTACATCGCCCGGATAAAAAGTCTTAAGAGCATCCGTCTCATCGGGCCAACCAAGCGTACTAAAAGGCCAAAGAGCAGAACTAAACCACGTATCAAGAACATCGCCGTCACGCTTATAACCCTTATCAGTCAGCAGTTTCTCAATATTGCCGCCTTCCGGACCGGCACAGGCATAATAAACTTTTTCCCCGTCCTCATCCAAACCTTCCTGCACAGAAACATTCTCATCATCGGTATCCAGAGGCTCACTTGACGACCAGATCGGTATCTGATGCCCCCACCAAAGCTGCCTGCTGATAGGCCAGTCACGAAGATTTTCAAGCCAGTTCTTATAAGTGCTGGCATATCGTTCAGGGGTAAACTTCAATCTCCCGTCAAGCAGAGGCGCAAGTGCGATACCCGCAAGCGAATTCGCCGGCACATCGGTTCCCTCGATCATCCCATCTCCAAATTTCTCCGCAAGATGGGCAACAGGCTTCTTAACCGCAACATACCACTGGTCAGACAAATACGGTTCGATAGGAACATGACTGCGATAACTATGCCCAACCTCATGGACATAATCGCGAACATCGGCAAGCAGATTTTCCTGCCGGAACCATTCTACTATCGCTTCCCTTGCCTCGAACCGATCCATCCCGAGCAGGTTCTGCGCCTCAGGTGCACCTGCATCTTCCCACCCGTGCTTATCGCTTATGGATCCATCCGGCGCCATCACATTAATAACATCAAGATCATGCCGAAGCCCGATCTGC
>VRUF01000016.1:18470-26066 GCA_019456245.1 Planctomycetota bacterium
ATCCTCGCTCTCAGGATCAGGCAATACAACATGCTCGTCGGCAACAATAGGAATAAGCCTGCCGACTATAGGAAGCCGAACTTTCTTACCCACAAGATACTTTGCCCGCGGATCGGAAGGATTCATCGCAACGGCCGTGTCACCAAGCATAGTCTCAGGCCGTGTCGTCGCGACAGTAACATGCTCGATAGTTTCCCCATCAACCTCAACGCTCGCCTCAAGCGGATACTGCATATACCAGAAGAACCCGTTCACTGTTTCGTGTTCGACTTCATCGTCGGCAAGAACCGTCTGCGTCGCCGGATCCCAGTTCACCAGCCGCTTCCCCCGATAGATAAGCCCGTCCTTAAACAGCTTAAAGAAATTCGCCCGCACAGCCTTTGCGCACATCTCGTCCATCGTAAAACGCGTTCTATCCCAGTCGCACGAACACCCCATACTCTTAAGCTGATTGATGATCTGCTTTTCGTATTCGTCTTTCCATTCCTGAACACGGGCGACAAATTCCTCTCGCTCAAAATCCGTCCGCCGCCTTCCCTCTTCGCTAAGCAGCCGTTTCTCCACAACCGTTTGCGTCGCGATACCGGCATGATCGGTCCCCGGCATCCAAAGCGTATTAAATCCCTGCATCCGCTTGAAACGAATAAGCACATCCTGCAGCGTATTATTAAGCGCGTGCCCAAGATGCAGCGCAGCGGTCACATTAGGCGGCGGGATTACTATAGTATAAGATTCCTTATCGCTGCTGGAATCGGCGGCAAAATAGTTCCCTTTTTGCCAAACCGCAATAGCAGCCGCCTCGATAGCACCCGGTTCATATATCGTAGAAAGCTTTTCACTCATAATGACTTATCCGATCCTCAATAAATCCCTGAAACAAAAAAAAAGGCCCCAACAGGCCAAAACCCGCTGGAACCTTGATTTTATACAAAATCTTAAGAAAAGTAAAGCACTTAGAACTTATAAATAAACGACGTCTGAGCCCTGATGTCATCCGCGTCGCTTTCTCCTACGCGTTTCGTCTGCCATTGCGAAAGCTCAAATCCGACAGATGTGTTCTTATTGATAGAATAAATCGCATTACCGAAGATTGAACGGTTCTGGGACCGGTCACCGGCATTCAGATCGCCATTTTTAACATCTTCCATGGAAATACCAAGATTGTATTTCCATTTGCCTTGCGGTGTGATCGATGCTGCAACCCAACCACCCTGAGTACGGATCTCACTCAAAGTAGTCATATTGACGCCCTGACCGATGCCGCCAAGATATTGATTAAGATTTTCACCGACAAATCCCTCACTCTTAAAAGCAAGCCAGTCATTGATCGGCTGATGCAAGTCAACATTAAGCGACCAACTCTCGAACTTCTTATTCTTGCCTCCACTGCTCGTTATGTCATATTCCTCACGCCCATAATGACCGGACACACCAACAGTTGCCGGCAATTTAGTAAGCAGGGGTGTTGTTAAGCTAACGCGTCCCTGAAGTGACGGATACCCCGCATCTTCGCCCGACTCTGAGTTTGTAGTAGTATCATCATCACCTAAATCACTGGACCGTCCAATCGTTCTGGCGATAGCACCTTCCAACTTCAAATCTGTTTTATCGCTAAGCGAAAAGCCCTTGGTAAGTCTGATCTGTGGACGCCTGTAACCAATATTACCTGCCCACCACGCAACGGAATAGTTCAGTGTGTATGGTGTCAGAGGAGATATGACGTCGGATGTCTGACCGGCGATAATACTGAAATTATCTTCAGGCCAATCCAGTTTCATATATACATGACGCACCAGAATACCGCTCTTGTTTTCAGCGGTTCCGTTACCATAGAAATCCACTTCCACACGTCCGCTCGTCAGCAATCCATCATCCTCGAGCCCTTTGATATTCATCCCAATCCGAGTCTGATTTGCCGTCATGTTAAACTCGTTATCGTTATTTCCGGTGTTTTCCGAGTCAACCCATTTGACATAATTACCCGGTGTTGTACGAGAATTGTCATAAGATGCATCGGCCTTGATATATCCGTAAAGGTCGATTTCAAGGGAGCTCTTAACCAGCTTCTTATCGCCTTTTTCCCTAAGAAGCTCAGACAGTTTCGCGATGTCGCCTTCCGTAAGTTCTTCAACCTTGACGGGTTTTTGGGCCTGCTTAGTCGCCGCAGCCTGCTGCATCAGCATTTCTTTAATCACAGCAAGTTCCTGCTCGAGTTTATCAACCCGGCCGCGCAACTGGGCATTCTCTTCGGCGAGTTTATCGCTTTCTGCACCAATTACCTGGCTGCAAAACACCGCCAGCAAAGCGACAGCAAATAAAATCGTACATCTCTTCATGATAACTTTCCTTTCGTACTTCACTAAAAAACTTTTCGCTATTGTTGCCTGTAAGCTGTAGGTGTGAAAAAAAACGGCGATGGATATGCCGTTCTGTGTTACAAGCCAATACTACATTATATATCGGCTAAACGAGTCTATATTGAACAATGAAAAGCGTTCGTTATACCCATATGGCAAGGAATATGACGCCCTTATCAGTATCTATAGGGCTTATTCTTCGTAAAATAAAAAAACAAGGTAAAGCGATACTCAAAACGCATTACCTTGCTTTAAAGTTGTATTTTGCTAATGAGATTAAATTAGTCGACGCTCATTGTCATAAGGAATTCGGCATTCGACTGGCACTTTGACAGACGGTTCTTCAATAACTCAACTGCCTCGACAACGTTCATCTCGCTCAGTACCTTGCGAAGCCTGTAAACCAGCTCCATCTCTTTGGTATCGAGAAGCAGTTCTTCTCTTCTTGTTCCCGACTTACTGATATCGATCGCAGGGTATGTCCGTCTGTCCATCAGTTTGCGGTCCAGATGAAGTTCCATATTACCCGTTGCCTTAAATTCCTCGAAAATAACCTCGTCCATCTTCGAACCGGTATCCACAAGTGCCGTTGCGATAATCGTAAGCGATCCGCCATGTTCGATATTACGTGCCGCACCGAAGAAACGTTTCGGCATCTGCATCGCGTTGGCATCGACGCCACCGGTAAGAATTTTACCGGAATGCGGCATCTCAGTATTATACGCACGTGCAAGCCGTGTGATAGAATCAAGCAGAATTACAACGTCGTTTCCGTATTCGACCATTCGTTTCGCCTTTTCGATTACCATCTCGGCAACCTGGCAGTGACGCGATGTAGGCTCGTCGAATGTCGAGCTGATAACTTCCACATCGTCGGCCGTCTTACGCTCCATGTCAGTAACCTCTTCCGGCCTCTCATCGATAAGCAGAACTATCATCTTCGTTTCAGGGTTGTTCGTGCTGATCGCATTTGCCATCTTTTGCAGCAGAACAGTTTTACCGGTCCTCGGAGGAGCTACGATAAGACCACGCTGACCCATGCCGATAGGAGTGACAATGTCGATTATTCGCATACTTAGTTCTTCGGAGGTTGTCTCAAGGATAAAACGTTTTTCCGCGTGAAGCGGCGTAAGATCCTTAAACACGGCTTTGCCCGACAGTTTATCAGGCTCCTGGAAGTTAATAGCTTCGACACGAAGAAGCGCAAAATACTTTTCACTTTCTTTCGGAGGCCGGATTTGACCGGATACGGTGTTTCCGCTGCGAAGACCAAAACGCCGTATCTGTGAAGGGGATACATAAATATCGTCAGGAGATGAAAGGTAGCTGTAGTTCGGGCTTCGAAGAAAACCGAAACCGTCTGGCAATACTTCAAGAACACCCTCACCGAACATCAAACCGTTTTGGCGAATACGCTCTTTAAGGATTTTAAACACCAACTGCTGTTTACTCATTCCCAGGTAATCGGTGATATTCTCTTCCTTGGCAAGCTCGATAAGTTCGGCAACATCAAGCTTCTGAAGGTCTGCAAGATAAAGGTTTCCCTTCTTCACACGCTCGTACTTGGCATGTATGGAATCGTCGGAATCCTTTTTGGATTTCTTCTTACCGTTCTTCTTCTTACGCTTTTTACCGCCTTCCTTTGAACTATCATCGGCATTTTCCGTGCTGATGTCCTGTTCAGAGACCTCTTCCTGTGTCGTCTCCTCTACTGCGGATTTGGTTTCTTCTGGTTCGGCAGTTAATGTATCACTGTCAACGGCGTCTTTCTTTGAAGAATCTTTCTTTTTGGCCATTTTGTCTCCTTCGTCAACCAATTTTAGCCATACGTATTGATTGCTGCTCTGAATTTGAATTTGATACTAACTAATTTTCTTTTGATTCCACATGTAAGGAAATCTCTGTGAGGGGAAAAATGATCTGCACAAAGAAAGCAGAATACCAAAAAAACGCGATGGCATCTAAAACAGTGAAACCCCAAAATACTTAATAATATATCGATTCGCTTTTTAAAATATGCTCTAACACGCGGACAAGTCATTTAACGACAATAAAGGTTTTCCTCGCGGAAGTTCATCGCCCTAAAAGGCGGCTAGTTGTTAATTATTATCGAGAAGATACGCTCGACTTGGTCAGCTATCGCTGACTCGTCAGAATTGTTATCGACTATATAATGTGCTATGTTTTCCTTTTTGTCCAGAGAAATTTGAAATTTTTCACGTTTTTTTAGATAATTTTTTGCGTTCGAACTCCGCACCTCTCCGCGCAACTGCCGTTTTTCCGCATCGCAGGCCACAAAAACAAGGATATTGCACCGTTTATCCCACCCAACTTCCAATAATAAAGGCATATCCAGCACGATTGCAGATATGTCTTCGCAGGCATTATATCCCGTAATTAGCTCTTCACACCTGCCCAATACAGCCGGATGGATTATCTCATTAATCGTTTTGACCCGGTCAACATCATCAAAAACCGCAAGAGCCAGTTTTTCCCGGTCAACAACACCGTCTCCACGCATAATACCATCCCCAAAGGCCTCCCTAAGCTGCTTTATCGTATCCGCTTCCTGCAAAAGTTCATGCACGATCGCATCAGCGTCCACCAATCCGCACCCAAGCCTGGCAAACGCGGCAGCAACACTACTCTTGCCCGACCCGATCCCCCCAAGTATTCCGATTATAGGTTTGCGTTTTTCCATAGCAATCAAATGATAATTTAAGCGTTTTACCCGGAACGGTCAAGTTATTCCGGTAACCAGCGGTTTGTAGAAGTCTTGTGGATACGCCCCAAGCGTATTTTTCAGCGTCCCGATCTTTTTGATCGTACATTCCATTTTATCCCCGGGTTTCAAAAAATCCCCCGTCGCCATCCCCACTCCCTCAGGCGTCCCTGTAGCTATAATATCCCCCGGATTAAGCGTCATGATATGGCTGACGAACGAAACGATCTCGCTAATCCCAAAGATCATCTGCCCGGTATTGGCACTTTGACGAACCTGACCGTTAACCTTAAGCTCAATTCCAAGATTACCCGCATCTCCAACCTCATCGCAAGTAACGATCCACGGACCAATCGGCAAAAAACCATCCGACCATTTACCGCCGAGCCAATCGAAAAACTCATCCCAGGGCCGCTGCCCGCGATTTTCCTTAAAAGTCACACTCCGTGCAGAAACATCGTTAACAACAGTATACCCTGCAACAAACCCAATCGCCTCTTCAACGGATACACACCTGGCTTTTTTCCCGATCACAACTGCAAGCTCAACTTCATAGTCCACCTCTTCGCTATACCTGGGCCACGGGATTTCAGAATCAGGATTTGAAACCACCGTACCGGGCATAAGAAAAGGACGCGGAACGGTAGTTTCCCGCGGCGAATCGGCAAGACCAAGCTTCAAACCAGCCTCGATAATATGTTTTGAGTAATTGCCCGCAAGCGCCACCAGTTTGCCTGGATTCGGAATAGGGGCAAGCAGTTTCACACTCGAAAGCGGGATGAACGTATCCGCCGAATCTGCCAGAGAAGACAGCTTTTCCAGACAATAGGGCCCCATTGCAAGTACCTGCTTAACGCTTCGAGGCCGATCGGGCTCTGCCCAGCACGTCCCGATATCGACGATGCCATTTTCGCCAAGGACACCGAAAGATACGTTATTTTCACAAGTATATGTTAGTAATTTCATTATTTATCCTTAATCGGCAGACACATAATTGCATTAATCCTAACAAAAATTCCTTGAAATTACAGCAAAAAAGTATCTAATGATGTTGGTCCCCCGTTTGAATTGGGACCATTTAGAAAGGGAATTTGTATGTCGCTAAAAAAATTCTGGGCAAAAGCAGGTAAATGGCGGTCAGGTACCGAGGCCAATAACACCGCTGTCGCCGTTGAAACCGCTGAAATGGTCACGCTTGATCCCGCCAGATCGATTAAAAAAGAAGACCATCTACCCGCATCAAAAGCCTTTGACCTCCTGATAGCCCAACTGGAAGGAATAAACGAAAACCTTGGCAAGCACGCCGACCAGCAGCACCAGCTTCTGGAAAGAATGAACCAACTCCCCGAAGTATTGGCATCTCTTCCCAAGACCGTACAAAGCCAGCAGGACCTCTCAGATGCCATCTGCACCGAACTCTCACGAAGGGAGCTAAAGGAAGCCCAGTTCCTCGAAGCTATCGAAAGCATTCCACGCCAAACCCAAAAACAATCGAACGTACTTGAAGAAATGAATACCAAGCTCTCTGTCTCCGCCGATGCGAATGTCCAGGTCAGCGAAAATTTCAACCGGTTTAATAACACCATGGGCAAACTCAACAAAACTTCAACAAGCCAGACAGAAAGCATCACACAGATGAACAAGACATTCTCCGCAAGCGACAGGTACCTTAAATACGTCATCTCAAGGCAAAACACACGGTTCATGTGGATGTTTATAACAAGTCTCACCATTTGCATGATAGCGCTAATATCTCTGGTCGTCATCATCGCGATTATGTGGGGTAAATAAAAAATCTCCGAATTTTTTCCTTGCTACCGGCCCGGATACATGCTAAAAGTCCGATAAGTAGTTTAGTTCTTTATAAAAAGTTGATAATTGACTGCAGGCCTGGAAGTTTTTTTTGCTTTCAGATAGTCAAATGGGAACGCGGTGAAAATCCGCGACGGTCGCGCCGCTGTAAGCGTCCGATGTGACATAAAATCCGGTAGAATCAGGATTTAGTCGCAAATCCGAGGGATGTTACCCACTGTCCGTAGAACCGGATGGGAAGGGGTCCTGAGGTAGGATGCAAGTCAGAAAACCTACCTGTATGTCGATTTGTTTGTGTTGTTCTCGCGATTGGGACACAGAAGCGACAACGGAAAATCCGCCTGTTATACCTGCCGGCTTTGATTTCCTGATGATAATAATCATAAACCGTCGTTCCTCTCGCAAGGAACGGCGGTTTTTTTTATGGAAATCAAAAGCCCTCGCGTAAAGGGCAGAAAAAACGCAGAAAGGATCGGTCAAAAAATGCGAAAAGTATTTCAGACAGGTTAGCTAACCCAAGTGATGAAAAGAATTTAAAAAAGAAAATAATTTTGTAAAGAATGGAAATATATCATGAATTATAAAAATTTGATTTGCATTGTTTGTTTCATCGCAGCAGCAAGTTTCGCCACAGCCGATCTGGCAAATTTTGATGATTATACATTGAGCCCGGATTCCCATTACAGCGGCAATTATACAGTGGAC
>VRUF01000388.1 GCA_019456245.1 Planctomycetota bacterium
TGTGAGTAAATCAATATTGAAAACCGTATCATTATATGCAAATCCGGTTACCTTTGCGGCAACAAGTACGGCATCAAACCAGAAATATCCAATGGCATATACCCTGTAGGTACCATCGTCAAACATGGATGCCGTAAAACATCGCTCTCCAATAAAGCCTGTTGCCATTGAGTGGGTTTGCATTTTTTTAATCATGTCTGCGACTCGCTGGAGTTGGGTATCGGAAAGGTCGCAGCGTGAAATAACTCGCTGGGCGGTGGCGACCGTTAAGCCGTCGCAAGCAATGCAGACGAGTTGCGAGATCAGGATAGGTTCATTGGAAAGGGAATGTGAAATAGCTACCATTGTTTCGATGGTTTCGATGGCTTTGTCGGGTTGATTCTTTTCGGCGTAAAGCCGGGCCTCAAGGGAAAGCAATTGTACAGTTTTTTTTAATGGTCCGAGATGGTCAATTGAAAAATCGGAGCCCACCTTAAAGTCAATAGGATAGCGAGAATATTTTATTTTTGCGGCTTTGTGGAGGAGTGTTAGTGCTTTCTCATTATCCGCGAGAAACTGTTCGGAAAGCAGTAATGTTTCCAGATAAAAAGGTTCGTCAATTTCGAAGTATTCCATGCCCAGCACAGGAAGATCATCTTGTTTTTCTTCCTCCCATTCAACGAGATGGTCAACTGCTTGGAGTATCGCATCAGCTGCGTTTTGCTGGCCGGGTGGGATGGAGTACCATTTGTTTAGTTCTGCCATGGTTATCGGGTGGCCTTCGGCTCGGATTTTTTCGCAAGCAGCTTCGAAATTTGCTTTTGCTCGCATGTAGTATACTGCCCATGTTGCGATGATTAGGATGAAGATGCCGAGGAGGACGTGCCAGAATTTCAGGCGTTTTTGTTCGTAGGTTTCGGGCATTGGGGGAGCCTTTCGAGCTATTTGGTTTTTTGTTTTATTTCGAAGGTTATGTCTTTCCATTTTTTTGCCAGGCCGGCTTCGTCTATTTTGTTTTCTCCTATACTGTAGATGATGAAACCTTTTTCGGTTTTTT
>VRUF01000169.1 GCA_019456245.1 Planctomycetota bacterium
GACGAGGCTTTCTGACGCAGTAGATGCTCGTTGAATACAAGCAAGAACCCGTAAATTTAAGATTGACACAGCACTAGCGTTACTTTGCGACAATTTGAATGGGGATCGCCGGTAGAACACCTATAGATCGTCGCTTCTTCTTGGCGTTTGCCGCAAACGCCTCTACGGTCAGGTTGCCCTTGTACCCTTTTTTTGCCGCATTTTTATCCGCCTTAAGCACAAATGATATTTCCCTGCCGGTGACGGTAGTTTCCCCGACACTTACACCAGCAGGCGGTTTTTTAAGTTTCAGTATAATACGTTTAGGCATCTGACGTTTTCCCAATACCTGTAATTTTACTTCTACGGATCCGCCTGCCGGAACAACAACAGGACCGCTCCCGACCCGTTTGGCACGTAGTACAGGTTTTTTCTTCTTACTCTTTTTAATGTTAATCATAAGCTCCTTAGACGGCACCAGGTGTCGATACAAAAATGCCTGCATCATATCTTCTGCAGGGATGGCTGTGTGCACGACGCTCTTTCCGCCGATGATCGCACTGCCTTGCAATGTTAATGCAACCGCCGAATTCGCTTTTGTAACAGGCGTTTTGATTTTCACATCTACTGTATCACTTCCGGCAGGGACAGGTCCCCCATTGATCTCAAAGCCTACAGGAGCACCTTTAAATCCAAGCTCTACCTCGCCGTCGAATCCGTCTTTACGCAGCACATGTATCTTTACCCCCACGGAACTACCGCCGAATGCACTCAGGCTTGACGGCGTTACGCGAAGAGCAAAATCCCCCTCAGGCACGCATATACGAAGCCGATAACCATGCGCGGCGCTTCCATGACTCTGCGAATCTGAAATATGCACATAGTAACTCCCGTCAGATGGCAGTTTTGCTGTCAGATACGAATCTGCATGGTGTGTAACAACTCCGACAATATCTTTGTGAAGGTGACTGTCCTTGATAACATAGTCGTCATTTAATTGAACAACTTTTCCCGAAGCATCAGTCAACTTCAAAAGAGAATCAAGCGGCGAATTCAATCTCCGCCCAAAAACTTCCGCTACTATTTTCTCGCCTGCCTTACCGCCAAACCGGAAAACATCGACATCGCCGGCCTTTTCGATACGACCGTTAACGATCACAGGTATATTTATCGGCTGAGCATCCTTGATACTGTCGTTCTCCCTTGTTTCAGTCAACTCGTTAAGATTATCGACCGAGTAAGGCATCGAATTAGAAATCTGTTTTCCATCATAGTAAGCAGCCTTGCGAATACTTTTATCTCCAGGTTGCGTATCAAGCACCATTTCCCCCTTTGGCAGGTTCCACCCATCGATACTTGCCATTGTATCGACTCCTTCTTTACCGCCTAAAGGAAACATCCGCGTAATAAACGGCTGCTGGCCCACAGAGATACGATAGACAAAATCTTCACGCCCCCGGTAGATAGAATCACGTATTTCCAATTCGTATTCACCGCTGCGAGCGATCTTGTAAAAAACAACCGGATCCGGATTGAAACTGTAATCGTCCGCATAAGCCACTTCATTGCCCCTGGAATCGTAAAGCGAAACCGTCGCCTGAAACCACCCCGGAACCGCATCGGCAAGGTAAGGTATAAGACTGCGGGCCTGGGTCTCTATCACAAGCTGCTGCCCCTTTTCAGCACGAAAACGAAACCGGTCCACATCCCCCGGCATGATCTGTCCATTGAACAAAACGGGCAGTTTATAAGGCTTTGGGGCAGGTAGGGATCCCATTTTGGCAAGGGTTTGAACTGCCCGTTGGTTATTAGGTTCCACCTCGTTTTTTTCCGGAAATAACCCGACTTGGAAAATGATCGGATTCGTAAGTCCTAATTTCGTTGCGATCCTAAGCTCCCTCACCCCGGGTTTGGCATCAGCATCTATAGTTACTTCGATCAGCACCAGTTCGGCTAGCTGTCGGTTGGGTTGCTGTTTGGCCCGCGGCACAAATAAAGTGCTGCGAATATGTTCCAGTTCGCGAAGGCTCCTGTCCTCGATATTATACAATAACGGACTGTCCGGCAATGGTTTTCTAGATGTCGCCGTCTTTTTTTCTGTCTTTGAGTCAACCGGTTTTTCAGCAGGTTTAGCCGCCGGTTTCTTGGTTTGTTTTTTCTTTTTGGGTTTTGGAGGACGCATCTTTACAGGAAACTTCGCCCATTGCTTATTCGCCGCTTCGTTTAATATGTTTTGCAGATGCGCTCGTTGTTCCTTATCTAATTTTTTGAATGCTCTATACTGCTTGATGACTTTTCCGCTGACCCCTTCGCCGGACACATATACCTTTGACGAACCCTTCAGGAACTGCCCGCCCGCCGTAATATATACCACCGTTCCCCGCTGTCCGCCTGCCGGATAAAGATACCCGATATGCGATTTATTTGCGCCCAATGCAGTCATAACAGAAACGACTAGTACCCCAAACAAACTAAGTCGGCGAATAAACGACATTATAAATTCCTCAGATTTACATTATTTCCGTAAGCAGCCCGCCACCCTCTGACGCGGACAGTACCTTTACATCCAGCCCCCGCGGATTCGGCATTTTACTCTCCGAATCGATACCGAGCAGCGAATAAATACTCCCGATCATATCTTGCGGATAAACAGGCCGCTGGACAACCTCCGTACCGTTTTTGTTCGAGGATCCAACGACATGTCCGCCTTTAAAACCTCCGCCGGCAACGACCGCGTTAAAGCATTTGCCGTAGTGACCTCGCCCCCCGTTCCATGGCGGGTCCCACTGGATCTTCGGCCCTCGTCCAAACTCACCACCCCACCAAACGATCGTGCTGTCAAGCAATCCCCTCTGCGAAATATCTTCCAAAAGCGTAGCCATCCCACGATCCAGTTCCGGAAGTTTCCTCCGCATAGTCTGGAAGTGCTGTTTGTGTGTATCCCACCCCTTGTAGTTGATCGTTACATAGGGAACACCTTCTTCCACAAGCCGCCTCGCCATCAAACACGACTGACCGAATCTATTTCGCCCGTAGCTTTGGCGAACTTCATCCGTTTCAGTAGACAGATCGAACAGCTTCCTCGCATCCCCGAACATCATGTCATAAGCATTTTTCTCGCAATTGTCTAATTTTGCAAAGTTTTTGTTACCAGCCATAGCTTTACCAAGCGAATCCAGGTTATGCAGTAACTCTCGCCGGCTCCTTTGTCGCTTATCAGTAATACCTTTTGCGACGATTCCCTCTACCACGAAAGGGTTTTTGTTCGGATCACCGCTAGTGGCAAACGGTTTGTAACGCTGACCAAGAAACCCCGCCTCCGAAAAACGCCCCTGCGGTTGGGTCAAAACTATATAAGGCGGAACAAGTCCCTTGTAGCCATGATCATAACCTTTAAACAGCGAAACCACCGCACCGACAGACGGGTAGACCAACCGGCCCGGTTCATGGCCCGTCTGAACTTTGTAAGATGCCGTTTCATGGCTGTTGATCCCATGCGTCATACTCCGAATGATCGAATACTTATCAGCCTGCTTTGCCAGCAAAGGAAGCATCTCGCATATCTGAATACCATCGACATTGGTTGCGACAGGCGTTTTGTAAGGACCGCAATAGTCATACCCCGCGCCGGGCTTAGGGTCGAACGTATCAAGGTGCGTCGGACCGCCCCACATCCATATCTGTATCACCGATTTAGCCTTCCCCCTTATCACAGGTGCGCCTTTGGCACAAAGCCCCGAAGCCCCCAACACCGAAACCCCAGCCGCACCGGCAAGTCCATATTTCAAAGCATCCCGGCGAGTAATACCGTTTGTATTTTCAGGTTTTCGCATAAGAATATTGCTCCGTTTTCAACAGTTGAAAATTAGTGTCGGTATAAAAATTCTTTACTATTGATCAGTGCCCAAACCAGATCGGTCTTTGCCATGTAAGGTTTTATTCCTGAAGTTTTAATGTAATCCTCCGCCACCGCCTTTTCAGCCTCGGTGGGAAATCGGGAAAGTATTTTCAGGTAGACCGCATCAATTTGTGAAGGGAGATTCTTATTTGCTTTTTTACGCTTACCTTTTGCTTTCTTACGCTTAGCCTGAGCTTTTCGCCCCGATTGTATCTGTCGTAAACTTCCTCGGACCTTCGTCTGAATATGCGTAGAATTCAGCATGTAAAGACGCTGAGCATCGGTAGGATTGCTGTTACGTTCCGATTCCAAACCGGTATCGCGCGATGGACGACCGAACATTTCAAGCAGGGGGCTTGTGATACTCCCGTCGGCAAGCTCGATAGATCGATTATCTCCTGGGATAAAAGTAAAAGGTTCCGGGATCAGGCTCGAATATTTCTCCTTCGTACCGGATATTTTGCATAATGCATCGGCCAGCACTTCCGCATCGAGTTGCCGAACCGGATAACACGCAAACACAGCTTCTGCCTTCGTCTGATCGCCCTGTGCGATGGACGACTGCTGATACGTCGAAGAATTAAGTATCAATTTAAAGATATGCTGTAGATCGTAATCGTTTTCGACAAGCTCTTTCTCCAGATATGCAAGTACCTCGGGATAAGCAGGCCGATTGTCTGCACGGATGTCGTCAGCTTCATGAATGATACCACGCCCAAAAAGCCACGCCCACATGCGATTGACAATATTACGCGCAAACCACTTATTGTCCTTATCGATCAGCCAATCGGCAAAAACTTTACGCGGATCATCGCCGGCTTGAATTCGAACTTCCGTTCCATCCGGAAATACCGCCCGCAAAGAATCGGTAGCAGAGGTATCAAGGTACACGATTTCCTCTTTCCATTCGGCAGTGCTTTTATACGCCACCCGTGAGAAAAAGGCCTCCATACCTTTTCGCTTATCTTCCGGCCACGTCTCAAGCCTGGCCCCCATAAAATTCAATGCTGCCGCAGTCGCGATCGCAGTAGGCTCATGACCTTGAATTGCGCGATAGAAATTAACCTGAGGATAGCGAAAATTACTCCCGCTAGTCGTCAGTAACTCGCGCACAAACTTATCGTAAGGCATATTGGTTGCGATTGACTGCCGAATCCATCGGTGATACGCCTGCACCGCGTTGGGCCAGAGGTTGATCGGAAATTCAGACTTCACCCTCAAAAGGTCGCACCACTTCAACGACCAGTAGTCCGCAAACTCAACACGTTTCAGGAGACTGCTGATCAGCAGCATACGCTTACTCGAGCGAGGGTTCTCCAAAAATTTGCGAACCTCTTCTGTTTCCGGCAATGTACCGATCACATCCAGATACGCTCTCCGGATAAAAACCGCATCCGAACATTTATTGGCGGGTCGAATACCACGTTGTTGCAAGGAACTCACCACAAGCCGGTCAATCTCATTCTCCACCTTGTAACCGCTATAGTCTTGAAATATCGACTGCTTTCCGCCAACTTGCCCGATCGCATTGACACCGGCAAACAGCACAACGGCAGCAACCGCGGCCTTAACCACGAGATTTGAACGAAAGTAATACATCATGGCACGATAGCTTTCTGCATAATACGCCATTCTCACAACAATAAACGGAACAGAAACAGCAGTTATTTCATCTTCCCACACACCTATTGTAACATTTTTTGCACATAAGTTACATATTTTTCGTTGCGGCGTCGCTTTTTTGCGGGTTTTTGTTACAATAGGGTAGGGATATAAGGGATTTTGACGTATTGGGTTTCTAGCCGAACAGATGGTTAATGGCAGGTGACAGTTAATGGTATCTAAAGGCGGTTTTATTTTTACTATTCTTTTGTTTCTGGGGCTCTGTACAGCAAATGCTTCCGGACAGCCAGACCCCGTATACGAGAGGTTTGCTCTGGCAGATGGTTCATTGCCGCAAAAGTGGTACGCCGGCAGCGGTAAGTGGCAAGTCTCCGATGGAAAGCTTCTGGTCGATTCTACATCAGGTGATGCATTTATTTTTTTCGGCAGTAACCTTTGGCAGAATTATATCCTCCAAGTAGATGTTACGTTTAAAAAAATAAAGAACCAAAGCCGCTGGTGCTCACTTTTATTTCGGGCTGACAGTAGCGGCAAAAAACCGTTTTCGCAATTCCCGCTTAGATTTAAGAGCACACTGAATAATGGAGCAGAGTTTGCCGTCAGGCGAGAAGACGGCTGGGACGTAAGGCGCATCGCAAGAACCACCGCCAATACCATCATAGGCAAAACCAGGAAACTAAAGGTCATTGTTCGCGGTTTGCAGGTAACAGGGTTCGTTGACGGACAGCTCGTTATTAGAAGCAGTTTCTGTATAGACAGAGATACAGGTTGTGTCGGGCTCGGCGCAAGCGGATGCATCGTCGCCTTTGATAACTTCAAGCTTACCCCTCTCGAAGACACATCGATGGGCAGCTATGCACGAAGGAACAAACCTTGTGATATTATTTCACATAGAGGTTTTTCGC
>VRUF01000389.1 GCA_019456245.1 Planctomycetota bacterium
AGAGCGAAGTTAGCATTCCGAACCCCAAAAGAGGTGCTCGAGACTTTCACCGGTGCGCTTCAAGTTTGAAACCGCCCCCCATTTAACCCCATTTAACCCCATTTAACCCCATTTAACCCCGACCCCATTTCTACCCAAATCTGCTTTACTCAACGCATCATCATGCTCAATGCTATGATGAACTTCCCTCGGCTACATTTCCGTGCCCTTCATTCCTCGGATATGTTTTCGCGCCCTTCAGTCCCCATTTAACCTTCATTATCCAATCACGGCAGATATGAAGGCATCGTCTAACGTGATGTCCTCCGGTGCTTGCTCCAGACTTGGCGCAGCCTTACGAGCCTTGTCGTTCACCGCGTATCCCACTCCATCTTTGACCCAAAAGGCCCTACCGTTACTCCCGAGAACTGCTGTCCCTCCCCTAAATGGCCCTGCATGAAAACTCAAAGAATTCTCCTCTTTGCTATCTGGTTTAAGGTACTCCCATACAACCGTTGCATCATCGAATGTTGCCTTTTCAACCGAACTAATACTCGAGCACCCAGTCAGACCACTACTCAGCAGCAGTACACAAAGAATCAAGCTGAAAGACCTGCTAAACATTTATATAATCTTCCTGATACTACTGTAAGCGCATATACCACCAATGCATCAGCCGCCCTCGAATTCGCGGCACACACCCGTTCACTATTACGAAATCCTGATAATCAGTTCACACTCTTTGATCCAAGGCTTACGATTCTCGAATGAAATTGGCCGAGAGCTGCGGACGTACACTGCAAATCCTGCATGTATACAAGCGCTGTCGATTTTAATTCGAAACCAAGAGGGTTGGAGTATACACAGTCTTCTTGGATCTTCCCATTAAGAACTACCTGCCGCCGTGTAATGAACAGGGTATTAGCTCCCGCAATACAATAATTCCAAGAAGGGCCAAGCGTAGGCTGTATTCCGAGCCTTATACACGTAATTCCCAAATCGATCTTGTCTTCTTCAGAATTCGGCAGACCGAGCGATTCCACCGTAATC
>VRUF01000170.1:0-2500 GCA_019456245.1 Planctomycetota bacterium
CTCCTCTGCAACGCGATGCACATCACTGCAAGCGTCTTCATAAACGACGACGAACCCGGCCTCCACCACGACTTCGAAAAATGGCTCGAAAAATTAGCTCCCGAAAAACCATACTCACAATACAAACACAACGGATACGAGGACAACGCAGACGCTCACCTGAAACGCACCATAATGGGAAGAGAAGTAGTAGTCGCGATAACAGAAGGCAAATTGGACTTCGGACCATGGGAGCAAATATTCTACGGAGAGTTCGACGGAAAAAGAAAAAAACGCCTGCTGATAAAAATCATAGGTGAATAACATTCAGATAGCATCGCCGACCTGTCCCGCCGAAGCCGGTTTCTTCGTAGCCTACGGCGAAGTAGAATGGCGAAGGGGGAAAGGCGAATCCACCACTTATGCCTAGTGCCTTATGCCTGGTGCCTTTTTTTATTACTTAAATAGACCTTCAAATATTTCGCCGATCTCTTCCTCGACAGACTTTTCCCCGCCGCCGTTTTTACTCTTAAAAATATCTTTCAACTGATCCTTAAGGATATCTTCGGGAATTTTCTTAAGAAGTTGCTCGGCGGCTTTCTTGAGAATTTCGCCAAACATTTTTTCTATGTTGGTTTTTTCATTATAAGGAAACGAAATCCTGTCTTCCGAATCCTCGTGGCCATCACCAACCGTAATTGTCTCAAACTTCGGATTATACCCGTCAAAAACCATCTCATACGGAAGCTTCGCTATCATATTATACCTGAGCGGCTCAGCACCAAGATGAATGATCGCATCCACAAAGTTCAACGGATGATCATCCACATTTAACTGCATATCCTCATAGCTAAGCTTCCCCTTAGCCAGAACAAACTTCGTCGGCAAAAGTTCCGCTTTATTCTCCGCCTTCCCCTTAGCCAGCGAAAGGAAACCTCCAAGGGGACCCACCGGCTGCATACGCATATTACTCATCGCCACAGTACCTCGGATCTCCGCCTGCGAAATATCAGCATCGCCCCCCAAAGGTATCGAAAGTTTTTCGCAGTGAAGATCGGCAACACCGCTAAGATTGGCTTGATCTGCGAATACAGGATTAAGATACTGAAGCATCTGCTTAGCCATCCGCTCATCGATATTGATCTTTTCGATCACCTGCATCTCACCGGGTATCTCAAACACCATAGGCTTTTTCTGCAAATCCAGCCGACCCGCAAAATTAAATTTACCCTCGTTAACAACCGTCGAAAAAGGAGCTATCTCCGCAATACCGTTTTTCACCAAAACCTTCGCTTCCGTCTTACCAAAACGCAAACCCATATACTCCGCTTTCGAAAATCCAAGCGTAGCATTAGCGTTCATATTTGCAAGCATCTTATCGTCCTCACCCTTCGGATACACAGACGAAAACTCAATCGTATCGACACGTTTGCCTTCGATATTAAATCCCTTCGGCAAATATGCAGAACCAGCCTTCCCCAATTCCGCCAGATCGTAAGACGCATCAACTTTCCCCCCAAGCTTAGTCTGACCCCCCGCATGCGTTTGCTTCATACGCCCTTTGATGTCAACCTGCGAAGCATTGATCACAAGTTTAGGTATATCATAAGTCTTTTCCTCGAAGTCCAGAACAGCATCGAACTGTACAACAATCTTCGGATCCTTAAACGGCTCTGCCGTCTTATCACCTGAAATCACAAGATTTGTAATGATCGTCTTGTCACTTAAAAACCGCCACCCGTCTTTGCCTTCGCTTATCGATACCGCAGACTTAACATTGCCCGCAACAGCAAGCCCTTCCTTCGCCGCGCCGAACACCCGCGCATAATCCATAGTCTTACCAATATCAAGATCAACTTCGATCTTAACATCCATACCCTTTTTCTCCTCGCCCAACGGAATCACAGTATCCAAAATCGCAACCTTACCAGGCCCCTTGGCACTGTCGATCGCAAAGTTTGCTATATCCACCAAATTCTTCTCAGCATCATACCCAAGATCAAAACTGATCTTCGCTGATGTCACCGGCGTAACCTTTCCGTCCGGCGCACCCACAACAAAACCGTCGACCATGGTCGCACCCTTGCACCAAACATTACCTTTATCGAATAATATCCTACCTTGCTCAGTTCCCTTTCCGGCAAAAGTGTACCCTCCAAGATCGACAAACTGTCCGACGATATCCATCGTCTTGGCAATATCAGCCGCGGCAATATAATCGAACGAGTTCATCCCCCCCTTACCGCTAATACTGCAAAATGACGACTTCAGTCGAAGCTTATCGATCTTAACATCATCCCCATCGGACGAAATATCGACATCAAGAGTCACCGGTTCGTCGAGCACTACTGCCTTTCCATCTATCTTCTGCGAAAAACCCGCTAAAATCGCCGTCGCCGAAATCTTCTCAGGCCGCCCCTCCACAATATTCGCATCAATATCGGCATTGAGTTTTCCTTCAATTTCAATTTCTTTGCCCATCAACGCAAACAATGGCCTAAGCGTGGCAAGATCGAGGTCA
>VRUF01000170.1:2569-6399 GCA_019456245.1 Planctomycetota bacterium
CTTCACCGCCAGCTCACCGCTGGTCCCCTTGGCGGTCCACCCCTTTTTAGATTTCTTGACATTACCTTTTGCGGTAACTTCAGAAGACGCGCCCTTTCCTCCTACAGCCATAGAAACATCAAAAGTCGACTCCTGCCCAGCCGGCTTTAGATCCACCTTCGAGGCTATATTAGAAAACTGAACTGTCTGCACAACAGAATCCGCGCCGCGATGGTTGATCGTCACATCGCCGTCTTTGATCGTAAGATCGAGATACTTCAGATCGATCCCCGGTTTCCCTTTCGACGTACCTTTCCCCGAACTTGCGCCGCCGCCAACCACATTATCGCCCCCCTTGCTCTTCTCCGAAATATTGATTACCACTTTCGGACTATCAACAACAGCATCGGACACCGAAATTTCCCCGCCAAGCAAAGCTACATACTTAGGTTTCCCCGAAATACCCTTAACGCTGATAGACATCTCCCCCGAATTATCCGAAAAGTTAATATCGGTAAGATGCACACCCTTAAACCAGCCCAACGAAAAACCACCCAGATCAAGCTTACCGTCAACAGATTCGTTAACCTTGCTGACAATAAAATTCTTACCGCTTTCGGATGAAATAATCACCGGCACCAGAACAAAAACCAGCACTAACAGCACCGAAAATAAGATAAGACCCCATTTAAAAGCCCTAAACCAACCCCAACGACGTGGTGATTTGGCATGATCCTGCATAATAATATCTCCCAAAAAAAACAGAAACCCGAAGCGCCAAGGATAAAAAACGTAGGATGAGCAACTCGTTGCCCATGCTGTTATTCTACTAGATTGTCGCCAGGCGACCCCCTAGTCATTCATTATATCTTCCGACTTGGCCTTGACAATCTCGTCAGCTTTCCCGACGTATTTCTTGGTCAAATCGTCAATATCCCTCTTACCCCTATCTCGGTCATCTTCGGAGATGAGTTTATTCTTTTGTTCTTCGTCAAGATGTTTATTACCATCACGGCGGATATTACGGATAGTAACTTTCGTTTGCTCGCCAGTCTGCTTTACCTGCCCGACGATCTGCTTACGTCGCTCTTCGCTGAGAGGAGGAACAGAAAGACGAACTATCTTACCGTCTGCGATAGGAGGCATATTCAGATCGCTCGTCGTAAGAGCCTTAACGATCTCCTTAATGCTTGCCGGATCGAATGGCTTGATTACTATCGAAGCCGGATCGGGCGTCGAGATGGTAGCAAGCTGGTTCAGCGGCGTAGGAGAACCGTAGTAGTCTACACGAACATGGTCCACAAGACCGGTAGACGCACGCCCCGTACGAATACTCTTCAGTTCGGCCTGAAAATGCTCGATACACTTCTTCATACTTGTTTCATGAGTGGCGACAATTTCTTTCGTAGGCATTATCTCTCTCCGTTCAAAATCTTTTATAAAAACAGCCTCGCCGAAGGCGAAACCACAATTTTGATTTTTAATCTTTGATCTTTAATTTTACAACCCGACTACCTGTTTGCTGCAATAGGTTTTATTGAATGACAGTGCCGACTTTTTCGCCATAGAGCGCCTTAGTTATATTACCTTCCTTAAAAATATTAAGCACGATAACAGGAATATTATTTTCACTGCACAAACTGATCGCCGCAGAATCGATAACTTTCAGATTCCGGGTCAATACGTCCTGGTAAGAAAGGGATTCCAACAGCTCAGCGTCAGGATTGGTCATCGGATCGTCCGTATAAACACCATCGACTTTCGTCGCCTTGATGATCACATCAGCCTCAAGTTCAGACGCCCGAAGCGCCGCACAAGTATCCGTCGAAAAGAACGGATTCCCCGTCCCGCCCGCAAGAATTACAACCCGCCCATTGTCGAAATGATGAAGGCATCGCCGCCGGATAAAAGGCTCGCAGATCGCCGAAACCTCGATAGCACTGAGAACACGCGTCGGCTGACCGGCCTTTTCCATAGCCTCCTGCAATGCACAACCGTTAATAACTGTCGCAAGCATCCCCATATAATCCGCCGTGTGACGAGGAATGCTGCTCGTCTTGGAAAAAGTCGCACCGCGAAGAAAATTACCGCCCCCGATAACAACTGCAACCTCAAGACCAAGCTTGCTGATCTTTGCTATCCTTTCGGCGATCGAACCGATACACTCGCCGTCAATACCGAACCCCCCGGGCTTACAAAAACTCTCCCCAGAAAGCTTAAGAAGTATCCGCTTGTATTTCAAGTCAGCCATGACAAAATACCCCAAACATTTCCTTTGTTCTGTAAATCTTACACCAAACCCCGCCATATGCAAAGTTCGGATATTAAAAAAGGCATCGATTTAATTTCGATGCCTTATAAGCTGTTCGCTCAACCGATCTCGATCCTCGTAAATCTTTTAACCTTAGCATCGCCGCCGCCGCCTTTCGCCGCAGCCGTCACTGCCTCTTCGATCGTTACGCTTTCATCCTTAACAAAAGTCTGATAAACAAGGCAGTTGTCCTTGAGGAATTTATTGACCTTGCCATCAAGTATCTTTTCCATAATCTCGGCAGGCTTACCCTTAACCTGCTCCGCGGCAACCGCTCGTTCCTTCTCGATCACCTCAGGATCCACAGAATCGCGATCGACACCCATCGGATTCATCGCCGTAATATGCATCGCAACGCCAACAGCAACTTCTGCAACCGCACACGAAACATCATCGCTGCTCGTCTCGATCTCAACGACAGCACCAAGCTTGTTGTTAAAGTGAACATAGGTACCAAGCACACCCGTACCTGTCAGCGAATACCTCACATAATCCCCAACCTCGGTCTTTTCGCCCGTCTTACTGATAAGATCGGTCAGCACCTCGGAATACTTCTTACCGTCGACAGCAGTCTTGGCCAGATTCTCCACCCCTTCGTCGCTTTCGCAAACCATACTGTAATCAGCAAGAAGATTCGCGGTCGCAACAAAATCTTCGCTCTTAGACGCAAAATCCGTCTCACAGCAAAGGCTGCTTATCGCTACCGTTTTCTTATCATCGCTGATCTTGCAAACAACGCGACCCTCGGTAGTATCGCGGCCTGCACGTTTAGCAAGCGTCGCAAGACCCTTCTTACGCAATATATCCATTGCGGCATCGAGGTCACCGTCGCTCTCTCCAAGAGCCTTCTTGCAATCCATCATTCCCTGCCCGCTCATCTTGCGGAGCTTCATAACTGTCGCAGCCGATATTTCTGCCATTTTCTTCAAACTCCAATTCTGCAATATTTAATTATTGATTTTTGCTGCAATATTTAATTTTCTGTAAGGTGAGCCATGCCCACGCTGTATCATTATCATTCAGAAGCAGCATCAGCTTCTGGAGCAGCTTCTGAAGCCGCTTCTGGAGCCGCTTCTGGAGTTGCTTCTGGAATTGCAGCTTCGCCAGCTTCCGGAGAAGCCTTTACAGCCTCACCCTTTGCCTCAGTTTCTACTGCAACTCTTCGAGGCGCCACCTTCGCCGCATCCCCGCCGTCATCTGCACTTGCAAGCGTCTTTCTACGCGAACGCCCGCGAGCGGGATGCCCCGCCCCTGCCGCCCTTATATTCGCCTTACCGTAATTGACTGCATCGGCAATAGCGCTAAGCAATATCTCGATCGCCTTGATTGAATCGTCGTTTGCAGGGATCGCAACATCCACTTCATCAGGATCAGAGTCCGTATCGATTATACCGATACTGGGAATACCAAGTTTCCTGGCTTCACGAAGTGCAAGATGTTCCTTGCGGGCATCGACTACGATAACCGCGCCGGGAAGACGACCCATCTTACGAACGCCGCCAAGGTTCGTCCTGATCTTGCGAAGTTCGCGCTTAAGGCG
>VRUF01000171.1 GCA_019456245.1 Planctomycetota bacterium
CAGGACATGTTATACGGAACTATATCTGGAAAACAAAATTGCGCGACCGGATGTCTTAAGTATGCCTTTGGAAGATTGGGCAAAGATATTTCATGGGACAAATTTGCTCCTATGGTTCATGGAGATGCAAAAGCAACGCCGATGTCCGAGATGGTTCGCTTTGCCCGGGATAGTGGCATAGATGCGATCGCGGTGAAGGCCGATCTTGAATCGATTCGAATGCTAAAGGCTTGCGAGATTATCCTGCATTTTCCGCAAACTAATCATTACGTTTTGCTCGGTACGACTGATGCGAAATTCGTGAGAATAGCCGACCTTACGGAAAATAACTTCTACCAGCGTCACACAATTAAATACTTAAACTCGATATGGGAAGGAACTGCACTGGTTCTCTCAACCGACAAGATTGCAGGGATAGAAAAACCAGCCAAAATCGATGATAACATGCTAAACGGTATCATCGGCGCTGGTTGCCAGTCATGTACCAACACGACACAGAGTGCAAGTGACAGCCCTTGCTCGGGCCCAATAGGCGGACTTTGTGACGGCACACACAAAATATACTTTGAACGAAAGGGGTGCGAAGAATCAAGTTCGGGCAGTTGTTCAGAAAGCAGTCTGCCAACATACAAAAGTGAATTATGCGGTGAGGATCCAAATTCTCCAGGTGATTGTGTTGGAGATGGTGACTGGACAAATCATGGAAGCATCTCAGCATGCAGCTAGACATTCAAGGGAGAAGAGGGGAAATGTCAAACCTCCTTTGGGATTGATACAACTCGACACTAAGATTTTGAGCGTTATGGTTTCTACAGAATCACCACAGTGAAAGTAATCTAATTGTTCAACAGTTGAGATTTCTTTTCACCCTGTCCAAACTCACCAAAAACGTCCTTGATGGCAGCCATCACAGTATTTTCATCAGGGTATTTAACTATAATTGTCGTCTCATGTACATATTCACCTTCCTGATCTGTTTTAAAGAAACGCTCTGTCTTTTTTGGAAGATTCGTCTGGACATCTACAAATACACGCCATTTGCGATATTCGATAGTAGTTGTATCTGTCGCCACTGTCCATGCTAAGTCGTATACTTCAATATCTGTTAATAAAGATTTATTGAGACTTGCCTTGTCTAGCTTTGTCCAACTGGCATTTGGTGGTACGTCTGATATATCTAAAAATGGAAGCAGGCCAAAGGAACGATCTATTGACTTTTTTGCCTTTGCCAGCATGTCATCCGGCATCGTCGTAATTGATATGGTTTCGCAAGCACGATCACAGTGCCACTTTTGCCCCTTGTTCACATCCCACAGGACAAAAAGATTGGGCAATTCAAACAATTTAATGCTCATGCTTTGTGATACCCATTCCTTATGTGATGACTTTGATTGGCCGGTTGCGAACCTTGTTACACATACATTTTTGATTTTCGTGATAGCATTGAAAACCTGTTCTAATGTTACTGCCTTTGCGGTTGAAGTATTGAAAAATAAACCGACCAAGATGAACAGCATCGCGGCAACGGCTGCTGGTATCCAACCTCTTTTTAATCTTGTGTGTGAACCTGTTTTTGTTACCTTCCGGGTGAGTGTATGCTGCCTGTCTGGCATTTGGGTGCCAGATCGATCATCAGGGGAAAATTGCATTGATTCGGGTCTGTCTATAATTTCGGATTTACCCAGAACTTCTACTTCCAGGGGTTGTCCGGCATAGATATCATTTTCATCGTACCCGTCCTTTGCTTTAGCCCTATCACTAAGGCGGAGCAAAGTAACTACGCCGGAATTTTCACGCACAAGCATATCATTGATCATGATATGCAATTGCTGCATCTTTTCAAGACTTGCGATGCAGGTTGAGGCATGAGATGTATAAGCAAGTCTAAAGCTGGCGTATTCATCATTTGCAGGGTCAAATCCATGGGGAAAACAGTACGTAAAGATATCCTCTGGAGCAAGTTCTGCGGTATTATCGCCTGAACAGAACGGATGCTGGCAAACAGAGACGGTTTCCTTTAGCCTATGAATCAGGATGTGACGGTGACAATGCATGAGTTGCCGACAAGCAGGACAAATACAGCAATGATTCAACACATCTTGTGGAACATCTTTGAAGACCATTTTGCCGATCATTTCAATAAAACTGGTTGCATGGTTGCATATATTTTGATCATTTGAGGATTTCTCAGCAAAAATCTGTCCCAATTGATATAGCTGCTTGCTCGAAAGCTGTAGATTCCGAATTGTCTCCAAATCTTTTGAGCATTGAATGCAATGATCAATGTGAACGGTGATAGGCGTAGGCACACACACAGGGATTTCAGGATCAGCCAAAGTTGGCAAAAACAGCTTTACTGTCTGGCAATCAACAGGCTTATCTATGCTGGCAAAATGGAGTTCAAGGGTCCTTCCGATCAGAAAATTTCTCTCATGCTCATCTTCAGAACATTCGCTTAGGACACCTTTAAGACGATCTATTTCAGCCAGACAGAAAGGACATGCATTTATATGGTCAAGATTTTGCTGAGGAATATCATTTCTCGCCAGTTCATCGGGATAATCGTGAAAATAGGCACGGGATTCTTCGCAAATTGGCTGAGGGCTAGAGGACATCACGGCTGGCTCCTTGTTCTACTTTGACTAGTTGACGAATTCTTCGAAACCCGGACGTTAAGTATCTTCGAACTGAACCTGTCTTTATCCCCATTTGAGCGGCTGCCTCCTTAGTGCTCTTGCTGTCATAATATTTGAGTTTTATCGCTGTTTTTTCCCTCTCGTCCAAGCATCTCTGAATTAAGTTAAGCAATAACTCTTTTTGTTCAGCCCCTATTGCAGAAACCTCTGGAGTAGCTTCAAGACAAGGAGCAACATAGCAACTATACCTTCGTAACCTGTGCCCGTACCGGATAGCCTTAGTAGTTATATCTTTTGCTCTATTCACGATACAACGATATATATAACCCCTAACATTTTTTACATCTGACGGAATAGGCCTGCTTGCAACCTGGAGATAAAAGTCCTGAAAAAGGTCGTCAGCTTCCGCCTCACTTGAAGTGCAAAAACAGGCTATCCTTCTGATGAAATCGCCATACTCGGCAAACACCTCGTTAGCATGGGCAACATTGACGTAACTAGCAGTACGTTGAAATTGTTCAGCCAAATCTTTAACCTAAGTTGCAATACAGACTAATATTACCAGATGTAACGATATCCAATCGCCCGCTACACACATAAGTATTATACATAATCCCACCCGTACTTACAATATCTTTTTTCCTTAACGAGCAGCATGAAGATATTTTCACATGCATTTTTGGGGCTATAGGGCGGTTTTTCAGGGAAATGATGTGCTTCGATTCTCTGATTATGTTGTTTTCATTCCTCAAGGAGGAAGGGGATGGTTCTGTAGAAACATCTGTTCACAGTACCCCTTCGTTAAATCAATTTGAGCGCGGGGTTTGGTTCAAATACAAGGCTTGCAGCTTTGACCCAAGCGGAGGCGTACTATTGTACGTCGAGCACTGGGCGAAGCTGCGTAACGCCGTAGTTGAGACAAAGACCCGCTCAAATTAGACATTTATCATTTCAGAACCTCCCGCGGCCACTCGATCCGGGCATTGGAAAGTAAATATGCTACATACTGAGTGGAAAACCCCCGCTTCTTCTCACCTCCAAGCCACTTAACTATACCATCTCTCGCGCGGTCGTAAGGTATCTGTTTCCCTTCCTTCCTGTCGGTCACCTTGACGATATGATACCCGTAAGGCATCTTGATCGGCTCGGCAACCTCGCCCGGTATCAAACTGAAAACCGCCTCAGCGATCTCCGGCATCATGTTCTCTTCGCTAAAAAAACCAAGATCCCCTCCCGACTTCTTCGTAGACTCATCATCGCTGTAACGGGAAACAAGCACACTGAAATCGCCTCCACTGGCGACCTGTTTCATTATATCGTCAACCTTGATCTTAGCTTTTGCCTGGGCCGACTTAACCGACCCATCCACCTCTATCAATATATGACTGGCACGAACCATCGCCAGAGTCTTAAAATTATCGATATGCTTATCGTAATGCCTTTTCGCCTCCGCCTCCTTCACTATAAAAGCCTTTGCCCCCGCCTCGAGCTCAATAAGCTTATCGAAACACATCTCCATCTTGATACGTTTCTTCAATTCCTCCGGCCCAATACCCTCTTTAACCATTACCATACTTATGAAACCGTCCACATTAGTACCAGCCTGCCTCGCGATCTCCTGCATACGCTTATAAACTGCCTCATCCTTAACTGTTATCTTCTTGAATGCAACCCTGTCCGAGACAACCTGCCTCTCTATCAAAGTATCTATCGCTTTTCTCCGCATCTTGAACCGCATCTCGCCGGTAAGAATCTCCGTAGGAACAAGCATCATCTTAAGCTGATGTTTAATCTCCTTGCTAAGGTCGCTCTGCATAATAGCAACGCCATTGACGGTTACCACAACCGTATCCAAAGCCGACTTTTCAGCCGTACTTTTCCCCCGCCCGGCTCCCAAAACAACCGGAGAAAATACCAGCAAAATAATCTGGGTCAATACTACAGAATAAAATTTCATAAAACGCCCATTCCAATAATAAAATAGTTTCGGCCGTCAGGCCGTAACCTCAATTTTGCATTTTAATTTTTGATTTTTGCACTTTCACACTGATCTTCCGTTTAAATTAGCAAAATCAATCCCATCAGTCAAGTTTCTTCATCACCAACAAAGGCATACTTTCTGCACCCTATACGTTCGAAATGACCTTAAGATTCGCAGATTTCACTTTTTTCTTGCAAAATCATCGCTTCCGCCCTAACCTGTCCTGCCTGTCGAATATTAAAACAGCACTTGTTTATTGCGATTAAAACATGGAAATGAAGCTTCCCGAAAAAACAACGATAACCTCATACACCATCACTATTATCCCTAGATATTGTGAAACGGACCAAGCCGGCGTCGTACACCACACCGTATATCCAATATGGCTCGAAATGGGACGAACCGAACTATTGCGAGAAAACGGCCTCGCATACAGCCTGCTCGAAAAAAACGGCACATTCTTCGTCGTCGCCGATCTCAACATCAAGTACCGCAGACCGGCTTATTATGACGAAAAGCTGGATCTCAACACCGCCATCACAAAAGTTACATCTGCAAGAGTAGAACACTCCTATTCACTGAAAAATGCCTCGGGAATTATCCTCGCAGAAGCAAAAACAACTCTCGCATGCGTAGATTCAAAAGGTGCACTACAAAAAATGCCCCCCTTCATGACCCTATAAAAACAGCCTCGCAGGCCTGTCCCACCGAAGCCGGTTTCTTCGTAGCCTACGGCGAAGTAGAATGGCGAAAGGGGAAGGCGAAACCACCAATAATCAATTCAGAACGCACATTTCACAAAAAAAACAAAATTTCCCCTGCACGAGTTGGCATCGCCGGTTTTATTTCTTACTGTTTATATGACAGTTATAGTCGCTTCTGTTCTGGGTTAAATTTGGGGAAACAGAAATGTCGCCGAGGACAAAAAGAAACTGGATTGGAGTATTAAAAGAACCACGATACAGCATCCAGGAAAGAGGACCGCCGGGCCGAAAAAGGAATCCTTCATTTCATGAAGACTCCTCTCGGCCTGGAGGCCTTTTTTGTCTAGTAAACTATCGCGGCATACCCCACACTTTCCTCGCTATGCCGACCATATTTCTCCCTCATAACCTCATCGCTATGCGTATGCCCAAGTAAAATCCCCTCATTCTTGCCCATCGCTTTCGCCGCCGCGATCACCGCCGCCGCAGCCCCCGGCCCGCACGCATTCATATTTTCCTCAGCCGCCTCAAGAACCCCAACCGACTCCATCTTCAACGCAAGATCGATAAACTTCATGTCATTAACCTCCTTGGCCCATTTTATACCAGCCGCCCCCGAACCCTGCGGACAAAAACCGTACTGAGGCCCATAATGAGTAAGGTCGGTCGACGCGATGCAAACCACTTTCTTATCTTCCATCTCAGCGACAATCCTCCCAACCTCCCTACCGATATCCACCGCCACGGAAACAGGCCCCACCAAAACAGGAACTATCTTACAATCGCCAAACAACTCCTGAATAAAAGGTACCTGCACCTCAATACTGTGCTCATCGCAATGGCAATCCTCGTCCCTGCTGACATGATCGACCGAAGCAATCACATCGGCAAGTTCCTCATCGATAGCTATCTCGCCAAGCGGACTAACCCACGCCCCCCGGTCATAAATCGCCGCCTCTCGACCCATATACCGGTGAGCGGCGCCGAATATCACAAAAGTATCCACATCACCCTCAACCTTCTTTATAGCCTGAAAAACCAGCCCCGCAAGATTACCGCTGAATG
>VRUF01000172.1 GCA_019456245.1 Planctomycetota bacterium
CAGCGCGTCGAACAGGCCGAGAATGATCCAAAACACCTTAAGCCAGAACACCTTGCCGTACTCGCACTTCTGCGGATGGCTGATATTTCGATCACTGATTTCGCAAAGCCCGAAGGCTACGAGCAGCTTAAGGCAAAGATCGAAGGAGTCTCGATAAGTCTTACTGACCAGATCATGGAGTTTTGGAAACAGAATGAAGAATTGGATGTTGAGGTTGATATTACACCCGACCCTAATGACGAGGCTCCCTACAACAACGGTGCGAACCTCTATCTTCGCATCAAGAACCGCCGGCATCGCGTCAGCACGCCATTCCAGCAACGGAGCCGTGGGTTCATCTGGTTCTTCAGTTTTCTTGTCTGGTTCGACAGTGTGCAATATCAGATTGATACATCAGCTAAGGTGGGGCAAAAGAACCTTATTCTGCTACTCGATGAGCCGGGACTAGCTCTTCACGCAACAGCACAGGCAGACTTCCTACGGTACATAAACGAGCTCGCGACTAAGCATCAGGTTCTTTACACGACCCACTCACCTTTCATGATCCATTCAGATCGATTAAACCAAGTGCGGGTGGTCGAGGACCAGAAGACGATTGGCACGATCATTTCAGATAATATCTCTGGGTCAGATCCTCGCACCATTTTCCCTCTGCAGGCGGCTCTTGGCTGGACCATTGCACAGAACTTATTCATTGCTGAACGCAATCTCTTGGTCGAGGGGCCTTCCGACCTTATATACCTTAAGTCCGTTTCCGCATTGCTCGAGACGCAGGGACGAACTAGCCTGCGTGATGACGTAACGATCGTTCCAGTAGGAGGTCTCGATAAGGTCGTCACGTTTATTGCCCTGCTTGGAGCAAACGGCCTGAAGCTTGCGGTATTTCATGATTATCACGGCGCGCCTGAACAAAAGTTGATGGATCTTGCAAAGCAAAAGATGATTTCGCCAAAAGCAATACTAAACGCTTCACAGTTCCGCGATATCAAGAACATCGGCAAAAGTGGCCAAGCCAGTGACATCGAGGATCTTTTCAAACCTGCTTTGTACCTAGAGCACTTCAACGAGACGTTTGCAAAGCCACTTAGTGGAGCTACTATTAGTGAAGCAGACCTCCCACAGGGCGAGCGCATTATTGATCGCATTGAACGACATATTGCCGCTAAAGGTATCCAAATTCGGCCCAGTGGTGGTTTTAATCACTATGGTGTGGCTTCGCATTTCGCGAGCAACCCTCCCAAATCGCTGGACAACAACACATTGAAACGGTTTGAAGCACTATTCAATGCTGTCAATGGCCTTTTCTAGCGATGATGATAAAGGGGTTAAAACATTGTAAGTTTACAATGTGGCGGTGCGGGCTTACATTGTGGAAAAGTGAGCTTGCTTTGTGATAAAGTAAGCGTGATATGAGTCAAAGCACGCTTACTCCGTGGCAGAGTAAGCGTGACCCGTGATAGAGTAAGCGTGATCTGTTGCGGATGACGGATGATTTGTCGCAAGTGAAGTGTTATCTGTCATAGATGAAGAGTGATATATCGCAGATGAAGAGTGATATGCGACAGACTAAACGGGCAAACTTGTCCTCTCGCAGGCGGGAAAGGATTGCAAGTCGTTGTATTTAAGGAAGTCAGGTTGAAAAACCGCAAAAAGGTCGTTAAATGAAGCTGAGCGAGAATGAAATCAGGGATATAACCAAGTTCTTGGAAGCGGGCAAATCGCTGCCGGATAAGTACCGGTTTTTGCTGTTTGAGGATAAACGCGAGGTCGAGCTGGTCTGGAACGGCAAGACGGCTGAGGTCTGTAATATCGTGCTGCCGTTTCAGGTTATCGAGCAGGTGGATGAGCCGCGAACCGAAGAGGCCTTGAAAGCGGCGCCGACCCTCTTTGATATGCAGACCGGCAGGCAGATTAAGGGCTGGAACAATAAACTTATCTGGGGCGATAACAAGCTCATCCTGTCATCATTGAAAAATGGGCCGCTGCGGGAGGAGATCGAGGCTCAGGGTGGAATAAAACTCATCTATATCGACCCACCATTTGATGTGGGTGCGGATTTTTCTATGGATATCGAGATCGGCGGCGAGACGCTGACCAAAAAACCCGGCATCCTTGAAGAGATCGCCTACCGCGATACCTGGGGCAAAGGGGCGGATTCCTTTATCGCCATGATCTATGAACGACTCGTCCTCATGCGGGATTTGCTGGCCGAGGATGGAAGTATTTATGTGCATTGCGATTGGCGGGTGAATAGTTATATTCGACTTGCGATGGATGAGGTGTTTGGGAAAAATTGTTTAGTCAATGAATTAGTTTGGCACTACAAAACTTTCCAAGGGCAAGCTCATAGATATTTTGCAAAAAAACATGACAACCTTTATTTGTATTCAAAGTCTGGTAGCTATACATACCAAGAACAATTCGATACCGAATTTGAAGACACAATTGATTCCAAGCGCTGGGCTGCATGCATCAATGAAAATAAGCAGATTGTTGGTGCAAATATGCCCATTCAAGATTCTCGCTTTATAAGGTACTTAAATAAATGGAAAAAGAAACATGGGCATAATCCAGGAAAGAGTGACGTTGTATTTGAAGTGAAAGGGCAACCTATTGATTCAGTCTGGGATATGAAGGGCTTAGATCCAAAGTCAGGAGAAAAAGTAGGTTATCCGACTCAAAAACCTGAAGATTTTCTGGAGCGTATTATAAAAGCCTCTTCTTACGAAGGTGATTTGATGGCTGATTTCTTCTGCGGTAGTGGAACGACTTTGGTAGTTGCAGAGAAGTTAGGGCGCAAGTGGATTGGTGCTGATCTGGGTAAGTTCGCTATCCACACTACCCGCAAACGGATGATTGGTGTACAGCGGCAATTGAAGGCCGAGGACAAGAGCTGGCGGGCGTTTGAGATATTGAATCTGGGTAAATATGAGCGTCAGCATTATATCGGCGTCAATCCCAATTTGAGAGAGCAGGAAAAACAGCAGCAGTTGGAAGCGAAGGAAAAGGATTTTGTCAATCTTATCCTGCACGCCTACAGGGCTGAGCCTACAGAGCAGTTCAAGACCTTTCAGGGCAAAAAGGCAGGACGGTTAGTAGCGGTCGGGCCGGTGAATATGGCGGTAACGCGATTGTTTGTCGAGGAGATTATTTTAGAGAGTCGTAAGCACCGTATCACCCGCGTGGATATTCTGGGCTTTGAGTTTGAGATGGGGCTGTTTCCCAATATACTCGATGAGGCCAAGACCAAAGGTATCGATCTGGCGATGAAATATATCCCGGCGGATGTATTTGATAAACGAGCAGTGGAGAAGAATCAGGTGGTTTTTCATGATGTATCTTTTATTGAGGTCAAGCCGTATATCAAAAAGAAAACCATCGCCATGGAGCTGACTGATTTTTCGGTGTTTTACTCACAGGATGCCAAAGGGGCCGATGTGAAACTTAAGGACGGTAAGAGTAAGGTCATCGTCGATCAAGGTCAGGTGGTCAAGCTGACCAAGGATAAGAGCGGTATTATCAAACGAGAGGTTCTGACGAAAAAATGGACCGACTGGATTGATTACTGGAGCGTGGATTTTGATTTTGAGAGCAAGCGGGAGATTATCCAGGTCAAAAACAATGAAAGCGGCGAATATGAAGAACACTGGACGGGCGATTTTGTCTTTGAGAACGAATGGCAGAGCTTCCGCACCAAAAAAGACCGCTCGCTGGAACTAACCAGCGCCTTTCACGAGTGCGAAAAGGGCAGGCGCAAGATAGCGGTCAAGGTGGTTGATATATTCGGCAATGATACAATGAAGATTATCGAGGTAACGATCTGATGGCGCAAGCAGACTTATTGGTGGAGTTGCTTAAGTGTGCAAGCAACGGTGATCAGTTGGCTTTTCGTAAAGCCGCCGAGACACTTATTCAGGAAGAAAAATCGAAGGGACATCGCATTCTGGCGGATCGCTTGACTAAGGCGTTGCGGCCCAACGTGACCACAATGGGACGCGGCCTCGCATCCAAGCAGAACGGCAGTAACGGCCAGCATAAGGATTTGATTTATGAAATTACCCCCGAGCGTACATTAGACAGTCTTGTATTGCCCAGCAAAATCCATGATCAAATCAAGGAGGTCGTGGAGGAACAGCATCGTGTCGAATTGTTGCATGCACACAATCTGCGTGCTCGTAATCGACTTCTGTTCGCTGGTCCGCCGGGTAACGGTAAAACGTCCCTGGCCGAGGCATTGGCTTTCGAGCTAATGTACCCTTTAGTGGTTGTTCGGTATGAAACCCTGATCGGAAGCTATTTGGGCGAAACGTCCAGCCGCCTGAAGCACCTGTTGGATTATGTCAGAACGCAGCGGTGCGTACTGTTTTTCGATGAGTTCGAAACTCTTGCCAAAGAACGTGGGGATACCCACGAAACAGGAGAAATTAAACGGGTGGTGAGTTCGCTGCTTTTGCAGATTGATGATCTACCGGACTACGTTGTGGTAGTCGCTGCAAGTAATCATCCGGAATTGCTGGATAGAGCAGTATGGCGACGTTTCCAAGTGCGAGTCGAGTTGCCAATGCCCACGCGCCAGCAACTGACCCGATATATTGAATCCATCGGTCAGCGGTGTCAAACTACTTTCGGTTATGCACCGGAAACCTTGGCGAAACACATGCTGGGGTTAAATTTTGCTGAGGTGGAGGAATTTTGCCTGAGCGTGGTACGACGGGCTGTGCTCGATCAGAAAACTGACAACGCCCAAACCATTACCCGCTTCAAACTGGAGCAGTGGCGGGATAGATTGAAACCTGTCTTAAATAACCAAAGCGAGGAAGCATAAACAATGGCCGATCACCTTCCATTATTGATTTTCCCTCGGGCCAAGATGATTGTTCCGCCAACAGGAAAGGGGTTTCCTCCGAGTAAACCCCATTTCCCTGGACATGAACGGCAAGTTGAGCGTCTGACCCAACAGTTGGATGAGTTGGAGCAAGACTTTTCGAGGTATAAGGCGAGCCTCAGCGGCGCAGTGGCCGGACTGGAGCCGGAGACGGTGTTGGTCATAGAGATCGCAGGGACCGTTGAAGACTTCAAACAAGCTGTTGAGGCTACCGATGGGCTGGAATGGCTTGGGGAATGGGATGTCGAGGATATCGAACCAAACGATGATTTTTACGAACCCCCTAAAATTGGCGTTAATTTTTTCAAGAACAAAATTGACGGTATAATCAATAGAGCGCAATCGAAAGAAATCCAAGAGATTCTGAAGGGGCAAGAATTCATTGATGATAATGGGAAAATAATTGCCGACGAGATACCGAAATTATCGCTACCTGACCATTTGACAAAGCTTGATAAAGACATTATCCGGGTGATCAATAGCGCAAGAGATAAACAGTTAAAAGGCCGACTGTTTTTGTCGTTGGCCAATGAGCAAGGTCTGAACGAGTTGCTGGCGCTATGGCAGAAATGGAAAAAAAGGCAAACTTTGCCACGGGGGAAAACAAAGTGGCGTGACGTGTTTATCCAGACCCGGAAAATCCGGCGTTGGGGTATCAAAGAGACTTTGAGCGAAACTGGCATGATTGATCGTTGGCACGACTTGCTCGACTATGATCCAGCCCAGGAAATTCATTGCCAGATCGAATTATTCTACCGGCAAAATCTTCAGAAGCGAGAACAGAATGAGACAGCAGTTGCCAAGCTATTGGAGGAAATGGGTGGTCGAGTCCTTGGTCCGTTCATCGATATGACAGATATTGCATTCCACGCAGTCAAGGCCACATTGCCCGCCAAAAAGGTACGCCATCTGTTGGATGTGCTGGATTCGTCTGGTACCGAGTTGGACATTCAGTTGTTTAAGTTTCCAGGGGTAATGTATTTCCGTCCGACCGGACAAAGTTTGGCTGTTTCAGAAGATGAAGTTGGCGAACCTGGGGAGTTTCCGGAAGGTAGCCCGGAATTGCCGCCAGTGGCCGCTATTCTTGATGGTGCACCGAACCTTTTGCATGAGGCGTTGAAGGATCGGTTGTTATTCGACGACCCCGATAGTTTGGCCAACGAATATCAGCCTGGAGAGAAAAAACACGGCACGGCCATGGCATCCCTGATTGTGCATGGGGAACTGGGGAACGGGCAGTCAGGTCCTTTGGCGAGACAAGTTTATCATTTACCAGTGATGCAGCCAAATCCGGAAGCCAGGCGTTTTAATAGGTATGAAGAGTATTTCCCGGACAAGGTGTTTTTTGAAGACCGGATTGAACGTGCTGTACGCCGCATGTTCGAGGGGGAAGGCAACGTACCTGCACAAGCTTCAGGTATCAAAATTATCAACCTTTCGATAGGTGAGATCGGAAGAGC
>VRUF01000390.1 GCA_019456245.1 Planctomycetota bacterium
AAACTCATAAGGATTTAGTGGCTGCGTTTGAGAAAGATTGCATCTCCAGCGTGGTAGCGGCGGCTGAAATGATAATCAAGAGCATCAAAGCCGGCGGGTGCGTTTATATCTGCGGCAATGGGGGCTCGGCAGCCGACGCCCAGCATATAGCGGGTGAGTTTGTCGGGAGGTTCCTTAAGGACAGAAAGGCGCTCCCAGCCATTGCGCTTACGACGGATACTTCGCTTATTACGGCTATCGGCAACGATTTCGGATTCGAGGAGATATTCCGGCGACAGGTCGAAGCACTCGTAGGACCAGATGACGTACTATGGGCATTTTCAACAAGCGGAAGTTCAAAGAACGTTCTCGCAGCCGCCCAACTCGCAAAGGATAAGGGCGCGGCAGTATTAGCCTTTACAGGACGGGCGGACTCTGCACTCGAAAAAATCGCCGATGTCACCACAGCGATCGACGCACCATGTTCGGCCCCTGCCCAGGAGATCCACCAGTTAGCCTATCACATAATATGCGACCTGGTCGAAACCGCCCTCTGCTGAATTTAATAGGTGACTGTCCCCTATTTACTCAAATCGAGCATAAAGATGAATCGAGGTGGTATTGATTAAGTTCTTAGACAAAAAAAACTGCTTAGAAATCCGCACATGTTCAAAAGACAAACTTGGTTTCACAGTAATTGAGCTATTGGTCATTATTGGATTATTGATACTTACGATATTGGGAAGTCGATTTGCAGGATTTTTAGGGGGCTTAATTGGCTTCTTGGTGATTCCTATAATTGCGAGTATATGGTTCCTATTAGTGGCTCTAACGAAAGAGGGTATTCCACGACTTCCTCATTGCCGTAATGGCTCTTGTCGCGGCTATCGTGATTATGTGATAAAGAAATTTGGTGAAGAGTTTAACTGGGTTTGTAAGTGCGGCGACCGCTACACACGATGTGGGCGGCGGTTTATGCAGGTTACCGAAAAGGAAGAAAAAATACCGTGTAAGATATGG
>VRUF01000173.1 GCA_019456245.1 Planctomycetota bacterium
TATAGTATTAGACAAGGAAAGCGCCGAACCTATTACTAGATTTAAAGTAAAAACAGGGCAAGGTAGCTGGAAAGAATATCAAGCTCCTAATGGTTTATTTGAAATTCAAGCAAATGGTGAAAAATGTCAGCGGGTTCAGATCAAATCCGACGGATATGCCGTAACAACAAGTCCGCCGATATGCCACGATGCAGAAAATCCGACAGTTATTGAACTTGGTATTAGCGGTGTAATAGAAGGTGTCGTTATTGATGAAGAAGGCAGGCCTCTTGAGGGTGTAAAAATAAGCTACAGGTATCCACGCAGCCGCAACGAAGAGCCTGAAGAAAAAATTATAACAACTAGTGATCCCAATGGTCTGTTTGTTATTGAAGATGTGCCGGAAAACAGTACATGGCAGTGGTTTGTAATAAGCCATCCCGGTTATGCACCCGAAGTAATACAAATTGAAGCCGAGGAAGGTTATATAACTGAAACAGAAATTGTGCTCAAAAAAGGCGGCACTATAGAAGGATATGTTTATGATTCGCACGGCGTTCCTCTGCCGGAAACAGATTTGTTTTTTCTGGATGAGCCACAATATCAATATTGGAATGAACATCGGGGACGGCTCGGGTCCGTGACTACGGACTCAAATGGTTTCTATCGTATAACCAATATGCCTGAGAAGCTTTGTTTTGGGTTCAGACACAAACCCGATGAACAGCTCGGTGTTGTATGCGCTGCAATTTTACCAATTAACGGTGAGACTATGCAAATGGATTTCGGAGGTAAATGGGTTACCACCGGCAGGCTTTTGCGGGATGGTGCGCCGATGGCAAACATCAGATTATTACTTCAGGGAAATACAGTTGGGAATGAGACGACATTTGTTTCTTATGCTAATACTGATTCTGAGGGGAGATTCACTTTTTGGGGAATACCTTCAGGCCGCCGATATGTTTACTGGTCGATTCCGGGTTTGCGAAGTTGGGAGCAGTGGTCAGAAATAGGACGCTTTGATCTCGAGTCCGGGGTTGATATGGATCTGGGTGATTTTGAATCGCAGTTAGCTGAAGTTACTATTCAAGTGGCTGCTGAGAACGCAAACGAGAAGTTAGATGAGTATGATATAAGAGTACAGAGATATGATAAAGAAGTATTTTACGGTACGAAAGTAGGCAAGTTGTTGCCCAGGACCGAAATAAATGCTCCGTATGTTTATTCCTATTTGACACCTGGTATATATGAAGTGAAAGCACGCAGAGATGGCCATCCGACAATTCACAAGGTTTTTGAAATTAAACAAGGCCAGAAAGAAATTGAAGTCGATATGTCGATTCCGGCGGGTAACGCATCGTTGTCCGGAAATATTATATCCGGTGATCTGGGTATGGTTACGGTACCATGTATCTTAAGGAATGTCGATCAAAGTCTGACAATGAAAATTAAGCGGTTACCTGACGGAACTTATAACGTTGAGAATTTGCCTGCCGGTGATTATATAATCGGCAGATCTTCGGCGGCTTTGAATAGACAATCGAAAATCAAAGAAGTCAGTTTAAAATCCGGTGAAAACAAGAAGCTCGATATTGAAGCTGGCAGTATCGGCAGAAAATTTGGTGGTTATTTAGTCGTTCTGATCATCACGAAAGAAGGTTTGCCGTTAGCCGGACCAAAAGTATGGCTGGAAAAAGATGGAAATATAATTGACCCTCATTTTGATTCTGACAAAAGCAAATCCTTTGCCGGTGATGTCGGAGAATATACGCTTTACGCTGAATACCCTGGGTATAAAAATATTCGCCAAAGGGTAAGCATTAAATCTAAAGATGAATTAAACACACAAGAAATTCTAAAACCAATAGTGATAACCATGTCCAGGTAATACATCCAAACTTTTGTGCCTCATACCGCATCCTCTCCTCCGGCAGCGGTCTTTAAGGCGATTTTGTTTGCGCCGTCTACTATTAGTATTTGAGCGGTTGGGTTTTTTCCAATCCAATCGTTTACTACTTCCTGTGGATCATCTGTTGGGTCCAGATGCATTTTTTTGCATTCTGCTTCCGGGATATTTGTGAATATCCATAAATGCTTTAAACGTGAAATTAACTGGGCGAATTTGTATGGCTTGTGGCTGAACAGTTTGTAATCATCCCCCTTTGCAGCCAGTATTTCATCAAGCGGTCTAATTAATATATTGTAGAAATTCTCCTTCGTCCTTTCACTACCAACCCCCTCCGGACATGCCGAAAGAAAAAGTATTTCTCCTCCATCATTAACCCCGCTTTTAGTTAGTTCCAGTGCCCTTTGCGATATGTACAGATCGACATCATTCGGCAAACCGCCCGGCGAAACTATAAGATAGTCAACCGGCTCAACTGTCTTCGCGTTTCTTTGGTCGGCGATATCAAACGCACAAGCGGCTGCGGAATCTATCTTGTCGAATTTTGCCCAGCCGATATTACCGTGTGTGCTTACCGTTGTAAAGGCCCAAACCTTTCTATCGCCAACGATCATCCTCATCGCTTCAAGCTGATCGCATGCCAATGGATTGTCCCGCCTTGCCGGATCATTTTGCAATGGGTGCAAACCAAAAGCAGATTGTTCATCAAGTGCCAGACTGTGATTTCCCTCGGCGGTTTTGTATGAGCAAATTCCCGGCACGAAATTCTTTACCGGGTTTGAATATCCCGCGAAATAATGAAATTTCACATCCGACAAAACCAAAAACATCTCAGCATCGTTAATAACACTGTTGTATTCAACCGCTGTCCCGCGAGAGGTTTTACCTGCCGTGACAAAACTATCAGCCATACAATCATGTATATGAATGTATGGTTTTGAAACATATTTTTCAATCGTTTCAACGATTCTTTCATTTTGCTTTGTCTCACTATTATGAGTTCCGGTGGCGATTACATAACTGACACTTTTGCAATTGCTCAAAGATTTCAAAAGTTGCGGCAAAATATCCCCAAGCGGAAAATCCCGACTTCCGTCTGTGGTTATTATGCATAGCTTTTTATCTAATATCGCGGTTTTAAAATCTTCCGGATTTGCGGATTCTATTGCGTTTGAAATTACAGAAAAATTGTCTGTAGATTTGCTCTCCGAATCCGGCTTGATGTACTGTGCGATGTTCTGTTCCGGGACTTCCAGAGACACCGAATCGCTACTATAGCGGAGTTTTATTTCCATAACAGCCACTTTCTTTCTGCATAAAAAGTACTGAAAAAAGTTCACTTTTGCAAAAGAAATACAAAAAATGCGCCAAAATGCTGAGAAATGCTCAGTTTTGCAAAAACCGCCTAAGGCCTTGTAAAATAAGCACTTAGGTGCAATTTTCGGCAATTTTCAATTTTTTCCTTGAACATTTCAAACAATCGTTTAATATAGATGTTTGAAGCATTTGTTTACGATGACCTTCGCCGAGGTGTAAATGTTATAAGGAAAAACAGGGATGAAGAATAATGCCGATGACACAAAAAACCGTATTCTCGACTCTGCCGAGGAGCTTTTTGCAGAGGGCGGATTTGACGGCGTTTCCGCACGTGATATCACGAAACATGCCAAGTGCAACGTTGCTTCTATCAACTATTATTTCGGCGGTAAAGACAGTCTATACAACGAGATATGTCGCCGCCGCCTGAATGCTTTGCGTGATATTCGTATTGACAGTATCAATAAGGTCATGGCCCAAGGCGATGGTGTTACGCTGGAAGAACTTTTCCGTGCTTTCTCACATGCCTTTCTCGCTCCTTTGCTGGAAGATCCCAAGGGGCGTTCTTTTTTGAAGTTAATGACTCGTGAGATGCTTTATCCTCATATGAGTGCAGGTTTGCTTGTTGAAGAACTTATCATGCCCGTGTTTAAACTGCTTGTCGAAGCGATTTGTAAAATATGTCCCGGTTTGAGTACTGAAAATGCGGTTTGGTCTGTCCATTCACTGATCGCTCAGCTTATCCATACGATACATATCCAGACGATGATGGGCGATTCTCTTAAGGGGCTGCCTCAGTTCGATGTTTCAGAAGCGGTCGATCATATCGTTTCTTTTACCGCTGCCGGTGTTCGGAGTTTAATTGAAAATAACGAGGACAGTGAGAATGTTTAATCGAACTTTATATATATTGATATGCTGTGTTATAGCTGTTGTTCTTAGCGGGTGTATGCTTGGTCCTGATTATTCTCGTCCCGATACGCCGGTTTTGCAGGATACTAAATATAGCAATGTGCCCGGCAGCTGGTCCGATTCGATGGATCCTAACGGTATCGGCAGGTGGTGGGAGAGTTTTGGCGATGAGGCAACTAATGAGCTTGTTGAGCTTGCTTTAAAGAATAACTATGACCTTAAACGGGCTGCCGCTCGTGTTGTCGAGACAGAGGCATTGTACAGGGTAAGTTTTGGTGCTCTTTTGCCGCAGGTAAACTATTCTGCCAACCGGGCGAGGGTTCAAACGGTATTTCAGTCACCGGCGGGGCGGGCTTCTTTTGTCAATAAGAATTACATGCAGGAGGTGCGGATAAGTTATGTGACGGATATTTTCGGCAGGCTTAAACGTGATGCGCGTGCGGCTATGGCCGATCTTTATGCCAGCCGAGAATCGCGTCAGGCGCTTGCTCATTCTTTGGTTGCTCAAGTGGTCCTTGCCCGTATAAGAGTTGCTACGCAGCAGCGGCTTTTAAAAACTGCAACCGAGAATGTCGACAGCAGGAGAAGTACGCTAAGTGTTGTTGAGCGGCGTTATAACAGCGGCTTGACCAGTTCTCTGGATATCCATCTTGCAAAAGAGAACCTTGATTCTGCCGAGGCGGCGGTGCCTCTTATTCGCAGGGAGCTTAATATTGGCCAGCACAGCCTCGACGTTCTTTGCGGGCGGCTTGCGGGAAGTAAGGGGATACTGTCCGGGGTATTGCCTGATATGGACGAGCCTGAACCTGTTCCGACGGCATTTCCGGCGGCGCTTTTGGACAGGCGTCCTGATATTCGCGCGGCTGAAATGCAGCTTGCCGCGTCTACGGAGCGTATTGGTTCATCTATTGCGGCTATGTTTCCTGATTTGACGTTATCGCTGTCGGGCGGGTATTCTTCGGGATCATATAGAATGCTGTCGGCGACGGAGAATCAGATCTTTGCGTTTTTTATGAATGCCGCCGCACCGATCTATCGGGGTGGAAGTTTAAAGGCGCAGGTCGAAGCTTCCAAGGCAAGGCGAGACCAGCAGCTTGCGAATTATGCTCAGGTGATATTGAAGGCTTTCGAGGAAGTTGAAAACGCACTTGTAAGCCAGAGTGAGCTTTATGAGCAGGGTGAGTTTTTGAAACTTCGGCTTAAAGAGGCCAAGATCAGCGAAGAGCTTGCCAAGCAGAGATATTCGGTTGGTCTTGAGACGATACTTGTGCTTCTCGATACCGAGCGAAGACGCAGGCGTGCAGAAGATGAATTGTCTATTACGATGGGTCAGTTGTACAGCGCGAGGGTTCAATTGTTTTTGGCGTTAGGCGGAGACTGGAAACTTGAAGAGGGATCAAAAGTCAATGAAAGTGAAACCGGAGTAAAAGATGGATAAGCTTAAGGAAATAATTATACAGATATTCAAGCAGGCCTGGTTCTATGTTAAGCGGTGGGCGTCTAAGAATAAGCCGGCATTACGACAGGCTTTAATAGCGTTGCTTGTGCTGGTTGCGGGGGTTGGGATATTTAAGAAGCTTGCTTCGATGCGCAAGCAGCCGGTTAAAAAGCCGCATGTGGTTTCTGCGCCGCTTCTTAACGGTCAGAAAGTGCACAGCGAATCGATGCAGATGGTAGTTAAAGGTTTTGGAACTGTTCGCCCTAAGATCGAAGTAAAGATCGTTCCGCAGGTGGCAGGTATGGTTATCGATTGTCATGAGGATTTTGTAAACGGCGGATTTTTCCGGGCCGGGGAAGCACTTATTACAATAGACCCGAGCGATTATGAGCTTGCGGTTGAAAATGCGGCGGCAGCGGTATCGCAGGCACAGGTTGTGCTTGATAAGGAACTTGCCGAGCAGGTTGTCGCGTTTAAGGAATGGGCGCAGCTTTACGATAGTGAGCCAAACTCGCCTTTGGTAAGGCGTGACCTGCAGGTTAACCATGCGAAGGCAGAGTTGAAAGCGGCGAGGGCACGTCTTGAGACTTCGAAGCTGAATCTGGAAAGGACAGAGATACGTGTTCCATTCGACGGGCGAATATCCGAGGAATCTGGAGACATCGGGCAATTCGTGACAGTCGGTCAAACGCTTGCAACCGTTTATGCT
>VRUF01000174.1:0-260 GCA_019456245.1 Planctomycetota bacterium
CCGCATATCACAAGATCCCAATCGCCGATCTTTCGTATCCCAGCAGCCAGCACACAACTCGTCGCCCAGGTATCGCTGCCCCCAAAAACCTTGTCGCTCACCAGCACTGCCGAGTCAACCCCCATCGCCACCGCCTCCCTCAGCGCCTCAACCGCCTTCCCCGGCCCCATGCTTATCGCAATGACCTGGCCCCCATATTTTTCCTTAAGCTCAATCGCCAGTTCAATCGAATACAGGTCAAGCGGATTGACGATAGATTC
>VRUF01000174.1:270-6234 GCA_019456245.1 Planctomycetota bacterium
CTCGTCCATTCGGACATTCTTAGTCTCTGGAACCTGCTTTATGGGCACAACAATACGCATAAAAGGTATTATACCGCTTCTGATAAAAATATCCACCATCTGATTTTAACATATCAATCCACGCAACAAACGTATACAATGCGACTTTTGCAGGGTAGCTGAAGCAGCCCTTGTTTAACGACATAATACGAAGGTATAAATGAAATTTACTGAACTGGGTCTAAAACCCGAAATACTCCGCGGTCTAAAAGACATCGGCTACGAAGACCTCACCCCTGTCCAGGAGGTCACTTTCCCCCACGTCCTCGCAAACCGCGACATCATCGCACGCGCAGAAACCGGCTCGGGCAAGACCGCCGCATGCGCCATCCCGCTCGTCCAGTCCGTAGACATAAGCCTAAACGAAATACAGGCCCTTATCCTCGTACCAACACGCGAACTGGCGCTGCAATACGTCAGCGCAATCTCAGACATCGCAAAACACACAAAAGTCGCGCCGTTCGCGGTATACGGCGGTTTTCCGATAGCGACCCAGACCAGCAAGCTGGCACACGGCGTACACATCCTCGTCGCAACGCCGGGCAGGCTCATCGATCTGTTATACCACAGCCCGCTTTCGCTTTCCGAAGTACGCACATTCGTTCTCGACGAAGCCGACGAAATGCTGAACATGGGATTCGTGACCGACATAGAATTCGTCCTGTCGTGCCTGATACACGAACACCAGACGCTGCTGTTCTCGGCGACCATGCCGAATGCGATTAAGCACCTCGCAAAGAAATATCTTACAGACCCGCTGACAATAGAGCTTAACGCAGACAAGATTGCCCCTTCGAGCCTGATACACTGCTTCAAGCAGATCGACCGAAATTCGCACTTCGACTCGCTCGTCGGATTCATCGAAAAAGAGGACCCCGCACAGGCCATCATATTCTGCAACTCAAGACTAAACGCCATAAAACTCTCCGACAAGCTAAAAGGTAAGTTCAAATCCGTGGACCTCATCCACGGCGGACAGGAACAGTCCAGAAGAACCTCACTGTTCAACAGATTCCGCGCAAACAAAGTAAAGGTCATGGTCGCCACTGACATAGCATCGCGAGGCTTGGACTTCTCCCACACAACACACGTAATAAACTACGACTTCCCACGCGGAAAAGAAGCGTACACACACAGAACCGGAAGAACAGCAAGAATGGGGCGAAAGGGAACAGCGATTACATTCTACTCAAGAGGCGACCTAAACGACCTCAAGGAATTATTAAGAAGAAACCGCATCAAACCCCAATGGCTCGGCAAAGAGCCCGACATGGATAACCTAAAGAAAAAACGATCCTCCGGAAACTACAGTTCAAAACACGGCAAAAGACCAAACAGACAAAGACCAAGCAACCAAAAAAGAAAAAACAACCCTCCACGAAAAAGATGATCTCCGCTGGGCCGAGGTATATAATGTTATATGGGAAATCCCAGATTAAACAAGTTCGAATTTTTGAGTAGGACAAGGTAATATGCGGATTAGTTTTCGATCGTTACTAATATCGGTGCTGTTTTGTTTTACTGTTTCCGGTTGTGGTATTGTCGGTCTTTCGCAGAAACCGAATGATACTGACGATTGGGAGGTGTTTGATCCTAATGATTATGGGATTACCACAGTAAAAAACGAAAATGGGGGGATAAGCTATAACTGGAAGTCGGGAGGCAATATTGATGAGGACGACAATTCTATCAATTATTGGAAATCAAAACATATTCGCAGGGGCTATCCTGTTGTAAAGGGGCAGTTGAACGGAAAGGTCTATCCGATGATCTTTGATACCGGTTGCACTCCACCAATTATGGTACAAGACATCCATGTTGGTGAAAACAATCTTCCGGTTTTTTTCTTTGATTCGGAAAAAAAGAAGTCAGGGCTTGCTATCGCCAAAAGCATAAAGAGTGGTTCGCTGATTTTTGAGAGCATTCCTTGTCTTTTCTTTGGTGAAAGCCCGCGATGGACCTTGCTTGGGGTTCCGGTCACGAGAGAAACGCATTTTGTAATAGGGTTACCAACTATCAAAGGTTTTAGATATTGTAAATTTGATCAGATTAATAACCGAGTGCAACTTTCAGCGAAAACTGTTTTTACTCCAAAAAATATTGAAGACTGGGTGACATATCCGTTTGAATTAAAAGGAGTGCATTTGCTTTTGGATATTCCTATAGAAGGAATCGAAACGACTTTGATGCTTGATACTGGGGCGTGTATGGAATTGCAATTGTCCGATACGAGTTCCGAAAAACTTTATGAGAAACGCGAGGATTTTAAAAAGGCTTGGAAGTTCAAGACCAGACTTTTTGTGCCGCATATGAACAGGGAGGTCCATGCATTAAAGTTTGACGCTAAACACCTGATGCTTGGCGGGCACGTTTTAAATAAAGTCAAAGTTTTCAGTGCTCCTATGATAAAAGACATTGCTGGATACGATGGTATTATCGGTATGAAGTTGTTTAAAAAAACCGCAATGGTACTCGACTTCGACAAAAACCTGATGTGGGTAAAGAAAACCAAAGGCAGCCTGTTTTAACTTCTGATATTTGAATTTTTATCAATATTTAATCCGTGGGAAAATCAAATGTCCGCGGTACAGTTTACGGCAGCTTAGGCAAGCTATTATCTTCCAAATACAACACAACCGTCTTTAGAGGACCAACGGATATCTTGCTATTAATATCGATCTGTTTGCCCGTATAGTGCATTTTCCAAGGCAATAACCCGGTAGTTGACAGCGTCTGTTTAAACGCTTTCAAAAGTGGAATTATTCGATGAAAACGTGTATAATTGCACTTAAGCCGAAGAATAATGACAAAACACATTCTTAATACGGGCAAATAAAATGGACAGACGACAATTTCTCAGTACGGCATCTGTTGGTGCCATCGCGTTTGCTGCGGCACCGACAGCAGTGTTTGCAGCTAAGAAAAAAAACCGGCCAAACCTCCTTCTGATAATGGCTGACGACATGGGCTATTCCGATATCGGTTGTTTCGGCGGAGAAATAAAAACGCCAAACCTCGATATGCTCGCAAAAAACGGTATGCGTTTCAGGCAGTTTTACAACTGTGCTAAATGCCAGCCAACTCGTGCGACACTGCTGACAGGCCAATACGACCAGGCAGTGGGGAAAAATAAAATGGAGCACGGAGCAACATTTGCAGAGGTACTTCGCCCGGACGGTTATCGCACGCTGATCGCGGGCAAATGGCATCAAAAACCGCTTCCTACTACTCGCGGGTTTGACCGTTACTACGGACTAGCCGACGGTTGCTGCAACTTCTTCAATCCCGGCGAAGATGCAAGGGCCGGCGAAGGCCAGCCCGGACGCAAAAATATGAATTCATTACGCCGCTGGGCTATCGAAGGCAAAGCCATAATGGGATACACAAACCCGGACAAAGACTTCTACACCACTGACGCCTTTACAAATTACGCGATTGAGCGATTGGAAGAATACAAAGGCGAAGACAAGCCCTTCCTGCTCTATATGCCGTATACCGCACCGCATTATCCACTGCACGCATGGCCCGAAGACATCGCAAAGTATCGCGGCAAATACAAGATCGGCTGGGACAAACTTCGCGAAATAAGATATAAACGCATGGGCAAAATGGGAGTGATTGAGCCCAGGATCACTCCTCTAACCAAACGTGACGAAACGGCTCCTGCATGGGATACACTCACCGACGAACAAAAAGACGAGCAAGACCTCATCATGGCCGTATACGCGGCGATGATCGACCGTATGGATCAGAATATCGGAAAGGTTATTGCCAAACTCAAAGAACTCGGCGAATTTGAAAACACACTCATACTCTTCCTTGCCGACAACGGCGGATGCGCATCAAATTTGAACAGAACACCCGATATCGCCCCCGGTCCGGTGGAGAGCTATAGAGCAGTAGGATCCCCATGGGCAAACGCCAGCAATACGCCCTACCGAAAGTTCAAAACAACAGACTACGAAGGCGGCAACTGTACGCCGTTTATCGCACATTGGCCGGGAGTTATTAAACCGGGTACATTTACCGACCAACCCGGCCATATCATCGATATTATGCCAACCTTTATTGAGTTGGCCGGCGCGGAATATCCAAACGAACTTGACGCAAGAATGATTAAACCGCTTGCAGGTATATCGCTCGTGCCGATTTTCAAAGGAAAGAAAAGAAAACCTCACGATGCTATCTACTGGCAGTACGGCCGGAGCTATGCGATCCGCAAGGGTCAATGGAAACTGGTAAAGCACGGCAAAGAATCCGAGTGGGAACTTTACGACTTTTCAAAAGACAGAACAGAAACAAATGATCTTGCCGCTAAGTACCCCGATAGAGTTTCGGACATGAAGCACCACTGGGAAAAATGGTACGAAAAGAATAAAGGCTAGCGAAATTAAGACTGATCGCTAGTTTGCTTCTGTATCTGTTTATTAAACAGCCGCAACTGCACGTCGATCGCACCCATTACCCAGTCAATATAGTGAAGCTGATGAGCCGGACGTCGATGTCCTTCGTTCAACAAGCCTTTCTGAACAAGATTGAGAAACCGACTCCGGCTTGCACGGCTTATCTCTGTCGGATTTACCGCCCATCTCTTAATCTCTTCATAATCGTTCTGAAGTTTCTTGCTTGAACTAAGCTGAGCTGCCGTAAGATATTCGCCGGGATTATAAGAAATCTGCAAACCCTTTAACGCCATTATTAACGGCTCGTAATTCGCCCGCGGATCAAGCCGGATAAACTTGTACTGTTGCGTATAGCTCGTTGTCTTAAACGGAGACTTATCACCCATATCCTCTCCGGCAAGGTTTGGACGACGCTTATTGCTTCGCGCAAAAACAAGCTCTTCGCCATAAAGGTCCTGACGTATTTCATCCTGGGCCATACGCGATACCCACAACGTACCGGTATGCTTCGTCTCCATCCCACCGCCAAGCGCAAGCAAACACTTCACCATGCTCAAACGCAATGGCCGTTGTGACGACATCTGATGCTTGCGCATCTGGAACGTAAGATGAAGGCTGTGCGATTTCACCGGGTAGAATACCGCGATCTCATGGATCAACTGGTTCAGAACCCAGGGATCGTTCGTTGCCGGTTTGGACACCTCACCAAGCACATTAAGCCTTCCCGGCGCAAGCTCCAGAAAACCGCGCTTACCAGTAAGCCCTTTATCCTTTCCGTGGTCGTCGATATACCCACCAAGTTTCCACGTCAATGTATCAAGAAAAAAATCATCGAAGTATCTAAATCCGTCAAAATCTTCATCTTTAGTATCGCTGGAATAGCGTATAGCTTTAAAACCCAGATTGCTTAGTTCCAGTTCTGCCCCAAGCGGCATAAGACCCGCCTGGCTATTGGCACGAACCCTGGCAATCTCACTCCATACAACACGAGGATCGAACATACTGTCGGCGGCACCGACGGCATATTTGACATAGTCGATCAAGTCGTACGTCCCATCACAAGGCATACTCTCAAAACACCGTTTCAAAACCATATCGACCGCCTTGCTCGTCGAGTTCAGCATACGAAGCGATATAAGCAGGCTGATAGTACGCGTAAAATAACGGCTCGATGAAACCAAATGCTCCAGATCGTAACGAAAACGATCCTGTATCTTCTGCTCGAACTGGTTCAGTATCACCTGCTTGACCGCAAGAGCGAGGTAATTTTTAATATAAGGTTCGGCATCAGCATTTGCGAACAAATGTCGAACACATGGATTGGGGCGATCAAGTTCATGCTCGAGAAAAAAATCGCTCATCGCCTCACGGCCAAGATGGCTTATAACGAGATCACGCTCCGTCGTTCCCAGCAGTTCGCGCCTCGCCCGACGCTCGGTATCGGCGTCATGAGAATCTTCACCGGGGCGAGTATGCTCCTTAAAAAACTTCTCGATACGCTTGCGAAGCCAAAGCTCATGGA
>VRUF01000391.1 GCA_019456245.1 Planctomycetota bacterium
CGTCATCACTTCGAATGAGATATACTCCTTCGTCCATGTGGGCCATAATTGTACTATGCAAGCGCAATTCATCCTCCACCTTCTTGTGCTCGGTGATGTCCTTTGAGATCACGGTTACAACGGATGGTCTCCCGGTACTCGGGTCCATAACCGGGCTTAATGTTCGCAAGAAATCCTTGTTATCCCTCAAGCTCTTATGCTCATAACTAACCGGCTTGCTCGATTTGAACACTCCTTCACTTTTTTGGGAAAATTCTTTGACTTGTTCGGGAGAATGAAACTCTGCATACTCTTGACCTATAACTTCATCCTGTGATTTTCCCAGCCTCGCAAGGTATTTCTCATTGGCAAACAGAAACTGGAGGTCTTTATCCACGAGGTAGATAGGATCTTCACTCGATTCTACAAGGGAACGATATTTCTCCTCACTCTCCCGAAGCGCCTCCTCTGCCTGCTTGTTCTCGGTGATGTCATAGGAGACAATCTGCACGGCGAGTATCTTACCACTTGCGTCTCTCACAGGTTGGGAATTGGACAAAAACCACCGTCTGCCCGAAGGGAGTTCCATCGTAGTCTCAAACTCACGGCTCTCCCCCGACTCGATAACCTGACGAATTCTCTCCATGGCCATATCAGCAACGCCAGGATGAACCTCGGGTACTGACTTTCCAACAAAGTCATCCGGTGCCCCACCAAGCATTGTTGCCGCTGTAACATTCATCAACAGAAGAGTCCCATCACTATCATAAACCGTGATTGGATTGTGAGCACCATCAATAAGCAATCTATATTTCGCTTCGCTTTCTTTCAGCGCCTCATCCGCCCGCTTGCGCTCGGTAATATTTTCAAAAACGGCAACAAAATAACCTCTTTGGGGACAATAAACGGAAATAGATAACCATATTTCAAAGGGCCTGAAGTGGAGGTCAAATTGAGTGCCCTCGCCAGT
>VRUF01000175.1 GCA_019456245.1 Planctomycetota bacterium
CTGTAGGATTCTCGCCGCCCAGGACATAAGAACGGTTATAATCTCGCTCAAACCGCCCCGGACTGGACAAGCTTTCCGGAAAGTACCGGTTAAAAATACCCTTATCGTTTTCCGCAAGCTTTCGCGTAACCTTCTCGTCCAGCTCCTGGAAAACTTTCTCTTCGATCGCAAGGTAATCGCCAAATGTAAATCCGTCGGAATAATCTTTTTCCGTAAACTCACTTTCCAGCACTTCCCTGTGCCAGGCCTTAAGCTCAGGATACTCACGCGCTTCAAATGCTTTTGCAAGTATGAAAGTAAAAAACGAGATCACGCAAGCAGCCATGAGCCAGACAAATATTTTAATAATCTTTTTTATTCTCATTAGCCTTATCCCCATCGACTGCCTCATAAGCCTCACCCGGATCAAGTCCGGGCGGCACATTTATCCACTCGTATCCCGCCTTAGCCGCCTCGTAGCTGTAATTAAATAGTCTCCGCATTTTCGCCTTATCAAAATCAAGCGGTTCCAGATAAAGCTCCGAGTCATCATCAAGCGTAGCAAGGTTAAACCCAACTCCATACCGGCTTGTAATCACATACATACGAAACAGGCTCGAAGTAATAGTAATATTAAAAAGGTTATTAATCGTTACCGCCGCGATAGATGCTGCCCTCGGAGCAACATTTGTGCGTTCTCGAGACACCAGCGGTTTACCGTTATTGATGATATACAGTTCGATTTTTGTTTTCTCCCCAAATATACCTACTTCTGTAAGTGCCTCTTCAAAGTCCAGCAAAAAACCCCGGAAAAACACCTGCGAATAAGCTCCCCCGTCACAGTGCATCTCATAGAATTTCTCGCCGTCTTTTTCAACCTGAAAATAAATCGGCTCAAACACAACCGGTACCGAAGCCGAAGCAAGCAGAATCTTACGATAAAGTTCAAGTGCATCTTTCCTTCCGCTGCCGGCGATCAGCCCCATGTTCCAGATCACAAATTCCTGCGAATCAAGATTAGTCGTTCCCACAAAAAGCCGCCTCCCCGCATTGTGTTTATCCGCCACCGCCTGCAACAGATCCTCGGTAATATAGTGGGCTATAATTTTCTTAAGCGGCTCCGTATGGTGAATCCCATCGACAGCAAACAAAAGCAAAGGAAACCGCCTCCGGTATATATCTCTCGTGCCGTACTCAGTGTAAATTTCTTTCAAAATGTAATCGTATTGGGGTCCAAGAAAAGCTGCCGTTGCCTGTAGTGCCCCCGTGCTCACTCCTGTCACAACCTTAAAATCCGGCCTGTTCCCAGCCGCTGTCCACCCGCACAAAAGACCGGCTCCAAAGGCCCCGTTAGAACCGCCGCCGGAAAGTGCAAGCAGATTATACGTACGCCCATCATCTTTGCCGGCGTCTTTATCCATAGCCAAAGACTTAGCAATGCTGTTCTCAAGTTCAGAATCGTACTCCGCATCAAGCTCATCAAGGTCGATAGCCCCAAAAGGATACGGCATCAGTTCTCCCTCCGGAGGGCTTGGCGGTCGTATTGACCCTATAAATATCGATATGACGAACCCAACAGCTATGAAAGATAATACCGTGCTAACCCCGCCAAGCAAAAACCACCCAAATCTAGAAGAACCCCTCATTATTTCCCCCTATAGAAAATTGATGCACTTCTGATTATTTATCGGCAATCAAGCAGAACGAAATAACAAGTAAAAACCATAAAAAAAGGGCCGCAGGTGTCAAAACCTACAGCCCTTTGATTTTTTTTTGAGCGTTTCCTACCCGTTTTTTTCTTTCAGCAGTTTCTTTAAAGAGCCGTTTTCCCGGCGGGTTGCCTCAAGATCGAAAACCAGGTACTTTACACTTACTCTCAGAAAATCAAGCGATTCCTGTAAACAAGCAATGTTCTTCTTCAACTCACTGTGACACTTGCTCGTTTTCTTTACCATTTTAACAAGTTTTTCTTTGTTTGGTCCCGGGATCGCGCCGATTGCATTGACAAGTTTTTCCAACTGTCCTTCAAACATAGATTCTTCCATCATTCACCCCTTTGCTTTTAACACCCTCATCAAAAATTCAATAGCTCATCCGCAAGCCCGTATCAAGACCTCCGAAGCCAAGATAGCTAACTTTATTCTAACGCAGTACTAAAACCCCCGTTTTGGGACTGCCAACTTCTATTATTATATCAAAACGCCCACATAAAAACAAATAAACACGCCCTGAACATTTGCCCCGAATGAAATATTGCCACTGCCCCGCTGCTGCATTAGTTATTATAGGCACTTGCCGCAAATTTGGGCATATTTTTTTGCACCCTTATAATTCACTTCAACTCGCTTTTGAAATGATGTACAATATGCAGGTTAATATAGAAGGATATCACAATGGATAACATGCAAAGAGTCGGCATATCGGTCGAGGATGGCCTGCTGAAAAAATTTGATAAGCTTATCGACAAGCAGGGTTACGCAAATCGTTCTGAAGCTATTCGAGACCTAATTCGCGACAGGCTCATGAGAGAACAGTTGGAAGAACCTGCTTCCAATGCAATTGCCGCGATCTTTGTAGTCTACGACCACCATAGTACGCAGCTCACACAAAAGCTCACCGAACTCCAGCACAGCCAGTTCCTTAAAACCATCTCATCGATGCACATCCACATAGGTCACCACGACTGCCTGGAGGTAATCCTGCTAAAAGGAAAAGTCGGCGAGATTAAAAAAATGGCAGACAGGATAATAGCCCTAAAAGGCGTAAAGCTCGGTAAGGTAAATCTGATAGCAACCGAATAATAAACTGATTACGATTGAAATTTCCCGTTTCTTCGCGGCTAATTGACTCTGCAATCATAAATTATGGCTTTGCTCGCGGAAATTTACTACCCTAAAGGGTATAAACCTTGACAGATTCGATCAGCATGGCTTTAATACTCACTTAAGGGCGATTAGCTCAGTTGGCTAGAGCGCACGGATCACACCCGTGAGGTCGTAGGTTCGAGTCCTATATCGCCCATTACAATACTTCAGATTTGCGTAAGGTTAATACTCTTGACTGAAAACACGTTGAAAAAACATGTCTCTGCTGTTGCCAAATCACTAAAAAACCTCTCACTAGACGCAGCGGTCATCACCTCGGCAACAAATGTAAGCTATTTGACCGGTTTCAGCGGAGACGACAGTTGGGCTCTCATTATTGGCAGACGAACCTTTCTTCTCACAGACAGCCGATACCTCGAACAGGCCTTGAAAGAATGTCCCGCATGCAAAGTCGTCCAAAGAACCAAAGGATTAGTCGACGAAGCCGCCAGCATCATTGCCCGCAGCAAAAGCGTAAAGACCGTAGGCGTCGAAGATACCACTTCCATAGCGATCTTTGACACGATACGCAAAAAGATCGGCGTTAAGGTCAAAAAAATCTCAAGACTCGTCGAGAATATCCGCACTATCAAATCACCGGAGGAAATAGCCTGCATCAGAAAGGCAGGCACCATCGCAGACGCTTCCCTCGACAGCGCACTCAAACAGATCGCAACGGGCATCACAGAAAGCTGGCTTGCAGGTTTAATAGAATTCGAAATGAGAAAACGCGGCGCAAACATCAGCTTCGACACTATAGTTGCCTTTGGCCCAAACGCATCAAGAAATCACCACACCCCCGGCACACGAAAACTCAAAAAACGCGACACCATCCTTATTGATTTCGGGGCCCGGTACAAAGGTTACTGTAGCGACAAAACAAGGTGCTTTGCGGTAGGCAAACCAACAAAGATTTATCAAGATGCTTACAACACGGTCGCCGATGCTCAAGCCGCAGGCATTAAAGCAGTCGCCAACGGTGTTTCATGTGCCAAAATAGATTCCCTCGCAAGAAAAGTTATCGAAGACGCAGGCTTTACCCCTTACGAACACGGACTTGGACACGGACTTGGAATGGAAGTACACGAGATGCCGATACTAAGCAAACTCAGCAAGGAAAAACTCCGCACCGGCCAGGTAATAACTATCGAACCGGGAATATACGTTCCAGGCAAATTCGGCATAAGAATAGAAGACGACATCGTCGTTACAGAGACAGGATGCAAAATCCTAAGCCGCACAAACAAAAGCCCGGAACTTAAAATGCTATTGTAAATTGGGTGTAACTGGGATTTGCCGGAACCTCGTTGATTTTCGTATCACGGATATACGCTGCAAAACTTTCCGAAATATCGCCAAGGCAATCGACGACATCATCCAGATGCCCCTGGACAAACATCTCGACCTGACTGGTTGGGAGGTTCTTAACATAGCCGGCAAGCTCATACCGCAGTGCGATCCGCTGGGCGGTAAAACGAAAACCAACACCCTGCACCCTGCCCGTATAAACCACATGTTTAGCAACATCTGCCATCAGAATAACTCCACTGCAATAGTCAATAAGCAGATTATAAAGAAAAAATCGCAAAAAGCTCAATGAAAAACCCATAATACGCAAAATAGAGATGAAAAACGACCTCCGAACGGTTATAATCCGAGCTTCCGTGAAAATTGAAACCCTACTTAAAGCAGTTAAGGAAATAACTCCGTGATCTCAGATCCATTAATGGGAAGTACCCTTCATGCCTTCGGTGCCATCAGTGCAGCTTGTTGCTATACTCCGCAGCATAAACTGCGATCATGGAGTTGGCAAACTTACTGGCTGACTCAAGCCGCAATTTGCTGGCTCATTGCTCCAATAATTGCTGCGATAATTACGATCCCAAAATTAACAACTGTATTGAGCCAGGCTCCCACAGATGCAATGAGAATTACATTTATACTCGGGGCTTGTTATGGTATAGGAGGTACCGCCTTTGGTCTTGCCATCAGGCATGTTGGCTATTCTATTACGTATGCAATTGCAATTGGTCTTTCATGTGTACTTGGTACGCTTACCGGTCCGATCCTCAAGGGTACGCTTGTGACGATCATCGAAAAACCCGGTTCACAGTGGGTTATCATGGGCATTGTCGTTGGCATGGTTGGTATAGTATTGTGTGGACTGGCCGGCAGGTGGAAAGAATTAGACCTTCAAAAAAACGATAAAACCGCCGGAAGAATTCATTTTTCATTGGCAAAGGGGCTGCCCCTCTGCCTGGTAGCCGGTATCCTTTCAGCTGTATATGGCATTGCTATCAATGACACTGGAAAGCCAATTGCCGAGATCGCCGCTCTCCACGGAGCTGGCCACTGGCAAACAAACATCATCTATATCTTTGCCAACACCGGTGCTTTCGTAACAAGCGCTATATATGTTATTTATCTGGGAATTAAAGAAAAGACTCTTAACGAATTTATCATGCCCAAAGGCATTTCCTTGCGATCGCAGATTAATAACTACCTGTTTGCGATTTTAACAGGATGCTTATGGTTCGGACAGTTTTTGTTTTATGGACTCGGCCACGTACGTATGGGACAGCTTCAATTTTCAAGCTGGGCGATCCACATGATAATGCTAATCCTCTTCAGCACTTTCGTTGGTTTTATCATGCGGGAATGGATAAGTTGCAGGCGAAGATCATATATGGCAATAGCGACTGCGATTGTTGTACTTATCGGATCTGTTCTATTGTTAACATATGGAAATTATTTAGGAGCTGCAAAATGACACGATATGGAAGTGTGATAGAAGTAAAAGAAGAAAAACTAAAGGAGTACAAACAACTCCATGAAAAAGTCTGGCCCGAAGTACTGGATATGATTAGTAAATGTAATATTCGAAACTATTCCATTTACCTGCGAAAGCTCGGCGACGGTAAATATTACCTCTTCAGCTACTTCGAATATTTCGGAAATGATTTCGAGGCTGATTGCGCGAAGATGGCCGCCGATGAGACGACACAAAAATGGTGGGATGTGTGCAAACCGTGCCAAAAACCTCTGCCCGATTGCCCTGATGACCAATGGTGGGCTTCGATGGAAGAAGTGTTTCATACTGAATAAAAAAGGATCGTTTGATATGACGCGAAGCGAAAATTGTCTTAAAAAACTCGAACGAATGAACAAAACCCTTCGTCATGAAGAGCCGGACCGGGTTCCTGTTAGCGACTTCTTCTGGGGATCATTTATAAAAAGATGGCAGCAGGATCTGGGACTCTCCCAAGACTCCGACATTTACAAATATTATGATCTCGACTGGATCGTAACCGTCCCTAATATGGACCCGCACATCAAGAGCT
>VRUF01000176.1 GCA_019456245.1 Planctomycetota bacterium
GATGGATTCCAAGGGCAATGTTGATCTAAGTAAAGTTGATGCCAAGTTTTACCAACCTAAGAATACGGCGGTGCAATCGAATGGCAATGACGTGAGCCTTGAAGTTGAAATCGGCGAAATGGTTAAGAATACTCTTCGGCATAAGATGTATGTTCGACTCCTTCAGAAAAAATACCAGCAAATAGAATTAGCAATGAGCGTAAGATAGTTTTTTAGCGGCCAGTGATAGTTTTGAAAATGTCTAATGATTAATTAAGGAAAAGGCAATAACTGATGAAAGTTGATAATAGTTTCGGTCCAGTGGACATTGCGATATCCGGGCTTCGAGCGCAACAAAAGAACATGAAATTGCTGTCGTCTAATGTTGCAAATGCCCGAACTACCGATGCCGGCGATGGTGAGCCCTATCGCAGGGTCGAGGCGATATTTAAGGCAGACAGCAAAAACATCGGCGGGGTTACCATAGATGACATATCACCAGACATGAGTGATTTCCAGAAGATATTAAACCCCGGTCATCCTAACGCCGACGAGAATGGATACGTTTCCATGCCCAATGTTCAGTTACCTGTTGAAATGATGAATTTAAATATTGCAGCCCGAGCATATCAGGCTAATGCAGCAATCTTAAAGCGTTATCAGCAGATGGTTAATACGACGCTTGAACTTTTGAAGTGAGGTGAAATAAAATGATTAACTTTAATTCCAATGTAAGTTCAGTATTACCTAAGGGCGGTGCCAATGGTATCGGAGCGGCAAATGGTAAAAGTACGAATCCGACATCAGGTTTTTCTGATACGGTAAAGGCGGCAGAGAAATACTTATCCAAAGTGGATGATTATCAACAATCGTCCGATCTTTCGATACAGGACCTGTTGTCGGGCAAGAACAATGATATCGCTTCGACGGTATCAGCAGTGGCTAAGGCAGATATGAGCTTTAAGCTTTTGGTTGGAGTGAGGAATAAATTAATCGAAGCTTACAAGCAAACTATGAATATGCCGTTGTAATTGACTATTTACAATTGACTATTGTCTATTGGAAAAGATTTTATGAATTTTCTTCAACAAATAGAAGCGATCTGGCGAAATGTCAGCCTTGTTCAACGAGCTATGCTACTGGCAATAACTCTGACATTCATAATCGGTGCCGGGCTACTTGTAAACTGGGCACGTCAGCCAGATATGCGTGTACTGTATTCAGGTCTTGATGCGGAAGAAGCAGGGAAGATATGCGATAAGATCAGTGAGAAGGATATCGTTTATAAGTTAGGGAGCAGCGGCACAACGATATATGTGCCAAGCGAACACGTAACTCAACTTCGTTTGGATATGGCGAAAGATGGTTTGCCTAATGGTGGCAATAAAGGCTATAGCCTCTTTGATGATCAGCCGATAGGAATGAGTCCGATGGCTCAAAGCGTGAATCTCAAGCGTGCGATCCAGGATGAATTAGCTCGAAGCATAGAAATGATAGATGGAGTTTCTCATGCCAGGATACATATAGTTAATCCGGAACACACATTGTTTGCATCTACAGCTTCAGAGCCGAGCGCGGCTGTTGTTCTTCGCATCCAACCCGGTCATCGATTGAGCGCAACGAACGTAGCGGCGATAAGGCATCTGGTTGCCGGAGGTGTGGAGGGGCTTAGCTCGGAGAAAGTAACTGTTATAAACAGCGGCGGGCAGCTTCTTTCGAACGAAACGGACGATGCTTTGGCCGGTGGAGCGGGAACGGTTGCCGACTATAGAGAAAGAGTGGAACAGAGCATAGCCGACAAAGTGGAGGATATGCTCACAGCTGTTTTAGGTCCTGGACGCGCGATGGTAAAGGTAAGCGCCGATATCGACATGACCAGCAGCAATACCGCCAGGGAAACCTACGATGAAACCGGCAACAAAGCAGTGCCTATGAAGGAAGAGATCACAAGTGGATCCGGGGAGGGTGCATCTATGAAAAGTGAAATAATCATCACGGACTATTCGGTTCCTAAAACTGTTCAACAAACCGTTGTACTTGCCGGCGAGATAAAGGCGCTGACAGTGGCAGCTTTTGTTGATCTGTCTCCGCCGGAGGCTGCTAAAACAGAGGAAGATGGCGAAGCTGCGGACACAGAGACTGCTGCTGCAGCGGTGCCAATAATGGATATTGCGGAAGTTACTGAGATTATCCAGAAAGCTGTGGGGCCAAAGCTGGCTGCGGACGGACTTAAAGTAGTGGATGTAAAGTTCAATCGACCAACAGATGCATTACTTGCCGAAGATGATTCCGGCGGGCTCAATCTTGTAGCAATTGCAAAGCAGGCTTCGCTTGGAATCATGGCGGTCTGTGCATTACTGGCACTGAAGATGTTCAGCGGTGCAAAGAAAAAGGCTGGTTCGATGCCTGCGACAGGTGAGTTGGCAAGCGGGAATTCCGGTGGTGGTTTTTTGCCCGATGGATCAAATGCCCCTAACTCATTAGCACTGAGCAGGCAGGTTGCGGCCAGTTTACAAAGTAACCCCGAACAAGCTCGTCAGCTATTCTCACGCTGGCTTGAGGAAGATGGGGCTTAGATAGGTGGAACTTAAAGGCAAGCAAAAAGCTGCTATGCTACTGATGAGCCTTGACACGGTGACTGCTGCCGAATTGCTCAAGGGGGTAGATAATAAAGTGCTACAGGAATTGGCAATAGAACTGGAACACCTGGATGCGACGGGATTGCAGGACAGTAAACAAAATGCTGAAATCGCTCGTCAGTTTTGTGACTCACTGCGACCGAAAGAGATATTTTGTTTTAAGGGTTTTTTCAATACGGTACTGAAAAATACCCTCGGAGATGAAAAAGCAGAGCAGATACAAACCCAGATCCAAAATTTTCTGAAAAAAAAAGACCCTATCACATCTATCAGTTTGGCTCTGGATTTTCGAAGTCTGGATAAAGATATCCGCAATGGTTTACTTGCTTCGGTGCGAGAGAAAGACAGTAATGCCGCGGACATAATCGCCGGCCTGATGATATTCTGGGGTGATATTCCGCTGGTATCCGACAGAACGATACGAAAGGCCTTAAGAAGAATCGGCACAAAAGAGTTGGCTTTATCGCTGGTCGGCTGTGAGGATTCCACCATTGAGAAAATAAAGAATAATATTTCCAGATGGACGATCGGACGATTGGAAAAGAAAGCATCGGTTATCTCAAATGCTTCGACAGATGATATTGAAAAGGCCAGAAAACATATCGTTAATATATTGCGTGACATGAATATTAAAGGTGAACTTTCTTTTGTGGATGATGATGCAACGTACATTCATAATCGAAACGGCCTGGAAGAAATTATTCCCTCAAATTCAGTAAAGGATCAAGTAATTGGCATTGACGGGTAGACAAAAAGCTGCATTGTTATTGATGAGTCTTGATGAAATGGCTGCCGCTGAGCTGCTTAAGGGTCTCGGCACCGAAGGTATTCAAAGTATTACTATGGAAATTGCGCAACTCAGTGTATCCAGGGAAAGCAATTCCAAGCACCAAGAGGAGGTTGCGCAGGAATTCTACGAATCCCTTCAGGGAGAGGGATCGCAGATATTCAATACGGATCGTTTTCTCAATGAAATGCTTGCAAAAAAGGTCGTTAGCAAGGAGGAAGCGGAGAACATGCAGGCCAAGATCAAAAAGTCGAATGCCAAAAAGGAATTGTTTAAGGAATTGTTTGCGGAAATCCATTCGGCCAGCACGGAAGAATTGGTCTTTGCACTGGACGGGGCACATCCACAAACAATCGTCGTGGCACTTTCGGAACTTCCGCCAAAGAAAACTCAGGAAGTCTTGTCTCTGTTAAACGAAGATACTCGTCTTAAAACCATTTGCAGGATGACGAGGCCGGATACACTTGGATCAAATGTTAAAAAACGCATGATATTGTCGGTCAGCGAAAAACTGAAAAGTCTTGAAGGAGAGACTCTTTCGGAAACACCGGAACAACATAAAGAAAACCTGAGAAAGACCGCTATTATGTTAAGCAGCATGGAAAAAGATATGCGAGACCAATTGCTCGAGGAGATCAGCAATAACAATGAAAAAACCGGGTCAACGGTGAGGGCATTGATGGTAACATGGGAAGATATCACAGCAATCGAAGACAGGTCTTTGCAAGAAACACTGCGAATTGTCGATTCAAAGACACTGGCGGTAGCGATTTATAAAGCAGATAAAGAGATAGTAGAAAAAATACGCAAAAATATATCTGAACGAGCTATGACCAGTCTGGATGAAGAAGCCTCATTGATGCAGGAACCGCTGGAAAAGGAAATTATTGATGCGAGAGAAGAAGTAGTAGCTCCGTTACGAAACGCTAACGAAGAAGGTACACTTAGAATGACAGGACGATAGCAGGATGATTCAAACACTTACAGTCCATCTTGATAAGCCCAGTTCATCAGTAAGAGTTCTGGATGGTTATTCTATTAGCACCGGAGCCGCAGGGTTTGATGATGGGGCAATAAATACAAATTCAGCAATAGACCATACCGTATCGCAGGGGCTGGAAGCGGAGAAATCTGCGTATTTTCAAACCTGCCAAACACTTAATGGCTTAATTGCAAAGTTCAATCAGTTTTGCGATACAGCATTCGTCTCGCATAAAGAAGAGATCGCCAAACTAGCCGTTGAAATCGCCCGGAAGATATTAATGCAAAAGATCGATGACGGTGAGTATGAAATTGAATCAATTGTCAAAGAAGCACTCGAAAATGCTCCTTCGCGTCAGGAGCTAGTCGTTAAACTGAATCCGGAAGACCTGGCAATCTTGCAGAAAGTCCAGCAAGATAGCAGCGATGAAATGTTAGCGGGAATAAAACTTGTTGCAGATGCCAATGTCAAGAAGGCGGAATGCATAGTTGAAAGTCCAAAAGGAATAATAAAATCACTAATTGACGAACATCTTGAGCAAATCAGCAAAGCTCTTATAAAGGCTGAATAGTTTATGGTTACCAGTAAAATCAGAGATCCCAAACTTCAAGCAGAGCAAAATGCATCTGGCATTGCCGGAGAGAATCTGATCGATTTCGATAAATTTCACTCGGCACTGAGCGCGGTGAGTTTATTAAGCTGCCATGGATCGATAATTCGAGTTTCTGGCCTGACGGTTGAGTCCAATGGTCCGAAAGTTGGATTAGGCGAACTTTGCGGGATTAATATGCGTAACGGCCGGCGTGTATTAGCAGAGGTTGTGGGCTTTAACGATGGCCGGATTATCCTGCTTCCATTAGAACATGTAGCGGGTATCTCGCCGGGCGATACGGTAACAACTCGCAGCAGCCTTCGTCATATCAGTCTAAGCGATAATATTCTTGGACGTGTGCTAAACGGTCTTGGTGAACCGATCGATGATAAAGGGCCTTTAACAGGCACTGACAAGCAGAGCTTAGATTCGAATTGTCCTCCGCCTTTAAGCCGAGGTAAAATCACTAAACCTATGCCCTTAGGAATCCGATCTATAGATGGGATGTTAACCTGCGGGCGAGGCCAACGTGTAGGCATTTTCAGCGGAAGCGGTGTGGGCAAAAGTGTACTGCTCGGTGATATTGCCAATTCTAGCGATGCAGATGTAAACATAGTGGCATTGATCGGCGAACGGGGGAGGGAGGTTCGCGAATTTCTTGAAAGCGACCTTGGCCCGGAAGGTTTGTCTCGCAGTGTTGTAGTTGTTGCGACGTCTGATTCTCCTCCGATCCAAAGGGTGAAGGCGGCTTTTGTGGCTACGACCATTGCGGAATATTTCCGAGATAAGGGTAAGAATGTTTTGTTCATGATGGATTCACTGACACGATTTGCCCAGGCACAGCGTGAAATAGGTCTTGCGGCTGGCGAACCGCCGGCTTCAAAAGGGTATTGTCCAAGCGTTTTCGCCCTGATGCCGCGGCTTATCGAACGTTTGGGTTGCTCGGAACATGGCAGCATTACAGGTATTTTGACTGTACTTGTTGAAAACGACGATCTAAACGATCCGGTCGCAGACAGTGCCAGAAGTCTGCTTGACGGTCATATCATTTTGTCTCGAAAACTGGCCAATCGCGGGCATTATCCGGCGGTTGATATTATGTCGAGCATAAGCAGATTGATGCCTGCAGTGGTTAGCGACGAACATAAGGCTGCAGCTCAGAAACTCCGGGAGATATATGCTACCTATATCGATGCTGAGG
>VRUF01000177.1 GCA_019456245.1 Planctomycetota bacterium
TCTTGCCGTCGCAAATTCCGTCTTTGCTTTCGATGATACGGAAGAGGCACTCAATGCCGTCGGAGACGTCAGTGAAGCATCGCTTTTGTTCGCCGCCGTCGATTAGCTGGATGGGGGTTCCTTCGACGAGGTTTAGAATTAGCTGTGTGATGGCGCGTGAGCTGCCTATCCTTGCCGAATCGAGGCTGTCGAGCTTTGGGCCTACCCAGTTGAACGGACGGAAGATGGAGAACTTGAAACCGTCTCTTTGCCCGTATGCCCAGATGACCCTGTCGAGGAGCTGCTTGCTGCACGAGTAAATCCATCGCTGCATGCTGATTGGGCCGAGGATGAGTTTGGATGTGTCCTCGTCGAAATCAGGTTCGTCGCACATTCCGTAGACTTCCGAGGTTGACGGGAAGATTACGCGTTTGTTGTATTTGACGCAATGACGTACTATGCGGAGATTTTCTTCGAAGTCGAGCTCGAAAACGCGGAGCGGATTGCGAGTGTATTCGATCGGGGTTGCGATGGCAACGAGGGGAAGTACGATGTCGCATTTACTGATGTGGTATTCGATCCATTCGCGATGGATCGAGATGTCGCCTTCTTCAAAGTTGAAGTTTGGTTTTCCGATGAGGTGGTCGATGTAGTTTGATCGCAGGTCGAGGCCGTGGACCACATATTTTCCGCTTCTGAGAAGACGTTCGCTGAGAGCGTTTCCGATGAAGCCGTTTACGCCGAGAATGAGGACGTGCTTTTTGCGGGTCTGTGAGATGCGGCTGTGCCAGCTCGGCCCGAATTGCATTTTCTCAACGAGGTTAAGTTCTAAGGTGAACTGTGTACCGTTCATGTAGATACTTTTTTCGTTTTGGGCAAAATCGACTTTTACAGCGTTCTCGCCGCAAACTATTGTCAGCGGGCTTGTGGAAACGATAGTTCCCGCCGCCGCGTTGCCGTCGTACGGTACTTCGGTAACTTCCCAGAAGAGGCATTTCTGGTTTGCGAGGTAGCTAAATGCTCCGGGGTATGGCTGGGTTACAGCGCGGACGAGGTCTCTGACCTGTTTTGCGGATTGGTTCCAGTTGATCTCACCATCGGCGGGGCGGCGGCCACCAAAGCATGTGGCCTGTGAGTGATCCTGCTCAGTTCGTTTGGCGCTACCTGCTTTGATCTGCGGGAGGATTTCGTCGAGCATCGCCTGTGAGGCATTGGCGGCCTTTTTGTGGAGGGTAAGTGCCGTGTCGTTCTCTTCTATGGCAATCGTTTTCTGGGCGACGATGTCACCCTCGTCCGGTTTGGGTGTCATGTAATGAAGAGTTACGCCGGTTTGTGTTTCGCCGTTTGCGAGTACCCAGTTGATGGGACAGCGTCCACGATATTTCGGCAGCAGCGAGCCGTGAAGGTTCAGGCAGCCGTTCTTTGGGATGTCGAGGATTGGCTTTTTGATTATGTTTCTGTAGTAGAACGAGAAAATTATATCGGGGGCCAGTGCTTCGATCTTTTGTACCCAGAGCGGATGATTTACATCTTCAGGTGCAAATACGGGGATGTCGTGCGAAGCAGCAAGCTGTGCGACGGAATCGAACCAGATGTTTTCGTTTGGATCATCCTGATGTGTGAAAATCGCGGCGATTTCGATGCCGTTTTTCAGCAGTGCTTCAATTCCGATACAACCAATATTATTATAAGCGAAAACTATAGACTTCATACTTATACCTCTGACCCTTTCTTATCCGAACTTTTTTGAATCTTCGATTGTGGAACATCCCTGCCTGTGACCTTTTCGACAAAATAACGTGGTCGTCCCCTTACATCATGATATATCCGCCCGATGTACTCACCGAGCAGGCCCATTGCAACAAATTGAGCACCTATGAAAATAAACAGAATTGAAAAGAGTGTAAAGACACCTTCTGCCGCCCATTCTGCACCGTATATGAATCTCATCGCGAACAGCAATACGCCGAAGCCGATGCCTGTGAGCGATACGAGGAATCCTAAATAACTCATGAGCCTTAGTGGGAAAGTTGTCATGCTTGTCAGGAGGTCGAACTGGAGGCTTATGAGTTTCCAGACGCTGTATTTGGATTCACCCTGACTGCGGCTTTCGTGCATTACTTCGATCTCTGTCGTTGTTTTTGCAAAACTATTTGCCAGGACGGGGATGAATGTACTTCGTTCGTGACATTGAAGTACGGCGTTGATCACGTGGCGTCTGTATGCACGCAACATGCAGCCATAATCGTTCATCATTACGCCGGTTGCTTTTTGTGCGATCTTGTTGACGATTGCCGATGCTTTTTTGCGGAAGAAGCTATCGCGCCTGTGTTTGCGAACCGTTCCGACAACATCGAAACCCTTATCGATTTCAGCGACCAGATTAGGAATCTCTTCCGGCGGATTCTGAAGGTCCGCATCGAGTGTTACGATGATGCTGCCCCTTGACTCTTCGAAACCTGAAATAACAGCGGCATGCTGTCCGTAGTTTCTGTTCAGATGAACAGCTATAACCTTGCCGTTATTAGATTTCGCGGCATCATCGATCATCTGCGGCGAGTTGTCGCTGCTTCCGTCATCGACCAGAATCAACTCATACGGATGATTCATCCCGTCGCATGCCTTAAGACAGCGTTCGATAAGCTCGGCCAGGCATTCCTGTTCGTTGAACACCGGGATCACAACCGACAACAGTTCCTTGACGTTGTTTTCGGTCGCCCCGCGGCGCTGTGCGACGTTTGCAGGTTTTCGCTCGACAATTTCCAAAGACGACTTATATGAAGTCGCTCTTTCCGCAGCAGTATCTTTTATTTTTTGCTGTTGACTATCCATGCCCTGTTTTTTTCCTTCCCATCTGTTTTCCAGTCGTTACCTTCTTTTTCCCAGTCGTGCACTTTCTCTCGCAAAACGGGTTTAGTGAACATTCCTTCAGGTAGAATATATTCTAAAGGTTTATAGTAATAGCTGGATGATATAACCAGCCAGGTCTTATCAGTATTATCGAGGAATTCCTGCATCTCGGTTTCGTTAATTATGTTGGGTACTTTTTCAGTTGCTTCCATATGGAAGAGCATTTTCCCGCTCAAACCGCCGAAGACAACAACATTTCCGTCAGTCTGTTCCTCTGAGAGTACTTTTGCTTCAATGCTGAAATCTTTCAGAGTTCTAAATGAGTCTATAGGCTTTTGCTGGAACGCGAAAAAACCGCCTATGAGAATAACTGAAAGAATGACAGGTTTGGCCAGCGGTTGCTGGGTTCCGGTGATTCTTGCCCCCGCGCCAGGGCGGTATCGGTTGAGTATGAGAACTCCCAGAGCCAGGGCGCCAATAATAAAGGTCATCCATTTCAGTTCTGTCGGTGCGACAAACCCGCTTCTTTTTTCCAGCACCGGCCAGATCAAAGGGCTATGCATCTCTGCGATCAGGATGAAAGTCAGAACGCCATTCTGGATGTTTATGAAGGTCTGCTTGCTTTTTTCCTTTAATTCTACTGTGAGATATTGCGAGACCAGCAGTCCGCAGAACGGCAGTATCGGAAGTATATAATATTGTCTTCTGGAACCTGACAAGGTGAAGAACATGAAGACCATTATGTTTGCGATCAATATCCACTTGGTGGGCCAATCGAGTTTCTTGAAGTTTTCGCAGCATGTCCAGAGTGCGCCGACAAGCAGGATCGTCCAAGGGAAGAAGAGCCTTGGAAGATAATAGAAATATACCCAGAACGGTTCTTTGTGGTCGTAGGGTTTGAAATATCGAGTGATATTTTCCTTGATAGCCAAACGAAGTCCGGTTGACGGATAGTCAGCGTTCGTATTATCAGCATAGATGAATGGCACAAAATATATTGCCAGGCCTATACCCAATGCCAGAAAATTGCTGACCGACAAATATTTCACCCAGCGTTTTTCACGAAGCAGGTCCGGAAGAACGATCACCATCGGTACCGCGATAGTTGCCATACCTTTTGTGTGTGCACCTACAAAGCAGATCAGGTAGAAAACCAGGTAACTTACAAATCCTGGTTTGTCGCGGCGCATCCAGTACCAAAGAACAGCAAGGACAATGGCCGCAAGGTTTTCCATATCCGCTTCGCCGGTTCTCGCCCAGAAGATAAATCCGTATGTTCCCAGTAGAACCCAGCCCGCGGTCAGTCCAGCCCTTTCGGAGAAGAGTTTTTGGCCCAATTTGATCGTTCCCCATAGAGCCAGCAGACCTGCAATGACACTCGGGAACCTTAAGGTCCATTCATCCATTCGACCTGTGACCTTGGCGGTTGCGACGATTAACCAGTAGCTCAAAAGCGGTTTGTCAAAATACGGCTCGCCGTTTATGGTCGGATGGAAATAGTCGCCGGACTGGAGCATCTCTCTTGAGATTTCCGCCCACCTGTCTTCGGGGCCCCATATCTCTTTTACACCGAGGTATGAGAACAATACAATTATCGCAGTCAGCCAGAAAATGACGTATGGAAGCTTGCCTTTAATTTTATCGTCCGTGTTGATCATATTTCGCTTATGACCTCCTTGATTGCGTTTACAACGTCATCGACGTCGTCTATGGTCATGCCGGGAAACAGCGGAAGCGAGCATATTCGATCTGAATTCCATTCAGTGTTCGGTAACATGCCTCGACGGGTTCCCATCACTTCTGTGTAGTATTTCTGTAGATGAACCGCATAGAAGTGTAGCCCGGTTCCGATGTTTTTCTTTTTTAGCCTGTCCATGAAATCGTTTCGTGTGATTCCTGTTTTTTCAGTGTCGACCCTGACGATGAACAGGTGCCATGCATGTTTGATCGAATAGCCGGGGTCGGAAAGTGGAAGGACTTCTTCTACGTTCTCAAGGAGCTGTCGGTATCTCATTGCCAATTCGGTTCTGCGGGCGTTGAAATCGTCGACGGCGGCTAATTGATTTATGCCGATCACGGCGGAGATGTCGGTCATGTTGTATTTGTAGCCGGGTTCGATTACCTGTGCCTGCGGTGCTCTGCCCTGCATTTTCCGGTCGAAAGAGTCCACGCCCAGCCCGTGAAATTTCAAACGGCGAACATGTTCGAGCAGATCTTCATCGCTTGAGCAAAACATCCCACCTTCGGCGGTGGTGATGTTCTTTATCGCGTGAAATGAAAAGATCGAAGTGCTCTCTTTGCCAACCTGCTGTCCTTTGTAGTGTGTCCCGACCGCGTGGGCGGAATCTTCAAGAACCCCAATGCCATGCTTCTTAGCAAGTTCAGTTATCGAATCCATATCTGCCGCAGCTCCCGCATAATGAACAGGTATGATAAGCCGCGTCTTAGGCGTAATACATTTCTCTATGGATTCCGCCGTAACCATCAAAGTATCTTTATCGACATCGGCGAAAACGGGAGTTGCACCGGCCAGCGTTATCATGTTGGCGGTGGAAACCCAGGTCATTGAAGGCGTAATTACTTCATCGCCGGGTCCGATCTTAAGGGCCGACATTGCCATGTGCATTCCGGCTGTTGCCGATGAGAGTGCGATGGAACCTTTGCAGCCGATGTATTCGGAAAAGTTTTTTTCAAACTGGGCAGTTTTTGGGCCTGTGGTTATCCAGCCGGAGCGCAGGACTTCGCCAACCGAAGCGATGTCAGCTTCGGTGATCGAAGGTTTTGAAAATGGTAAAAAGTCCTTACGCACTATTTATCAGCTTCCAGTTTTAAAGAGTTATTTTCTGCCGGGTTATTCAATGACCATACAATCCATTTTCTTTCTTTTGAAGATTCGGACTCCCACGGGTTGGCGACCTCTTCCATGTCAGGTTCTTTTTGCAGGTAGTCGCTGATCTTCAAATCAAAATGAGCGAGGTCCTTCTTCTGTGCGATAAGAATCTGTGCCGTTTCGGAGTCCAGAAAATCACGAAGCTGCTGGTCACCCTGTATTATCGTGACAGGGCGGTCTTTGTCCAGATAAAACAGCATTTTTGGGGCATTTCTGTGGAGCATTCCAATAGATTCCGGCTCGAAATCGGCAGTGTAGAGCTTCATCTGCATTGCAAAGGGACGATGGGTTCGCGTTGAATCGATGATCGGCTCCTGTATGCAGTAGTAGCCTCCTAACAGGACAGCAGCGGTGATAATATTGATGATAATTGTTCTTTCGTCTTTTGGTTCTATGCCTTTGCGACGTAAATACTTGTTTGATAAGAACATAAGGGCCAGTGCCGTGATCCCG
>VRUF01000178.1 GCA_019456245.1 Planctomycetota bacterium
GACTGAACTGCCCTGAGTCGGTTTACGCGATTGCTACCGAAATGGTTTCGCGCGGCGACGCGTCGCTTATGAATATTTTCGGTCTTCAGGGAATTGCCGAGACGATTAACGCATTTGCCTCCGAAGAGATCAAACAGAAGTATCTGCTCGATTTCGCTATAGGCAAGGTAACCGGCGCGATGGTTCTTACCGAACCGGATGCCGGGTCCGATCTGCAGGCGTGCCAGTTGAAGGCTTTCCAGGACGATGACGGTAACTGGATTTTGCATGGTGTTAAGCGTTTTATTACCAACGGTTGCGGTGAAGTTCTGCTGGTGCTTGCACGAAGTGAGCCCGATCGCAGCGGCGGACTCGGTCTTAGCCTGTTTGTTTGCGACAGGGGTTCTACCGTGCGTGTTCGCCGTATCGAGGATAAGCTGGGTATTCACGGGTCACCGACGTGCGAACTTTTCTTTGACAATACGCCGTGCGAACTTGTCGGAGAAAGACAGCGCGGGCTTGTTACATATGTTATGGCTCTTATGAACGGTGCGAGGATCGGTATCGCGGCGCAGTCTATGGGTATTGCCGAAGCTACTTATCGCGTTGCCCGTGATTATGCGGCAAGCCGCGAACAGTTTGGTGTTCCAATCGAAAAACTTCCAGCGGTTCGCGATATGGTTATCGATATGAAGATCCAGATCGAAGCGGGCCGTGCTTTGCTCTATGAGACGTGCCGGGTTGTCGACCTTGAGATTGCTCTGAACAGGATGTCGCAAGCTCCGTCTGATGATAAAGCAGAAGCCAAGAAGATTAAAAACCAGTTCCGCAAGATCAAACGAATTGCTGCAATGCTTACTCCGATGAGCAAGTACTATTGCTCCGAGATGTGCAACACCGTTGCCTACGATTCGATACAGGTGCTCGGCGGAAGCGGTTTCATGCGAGATTACTCGTGCGAGAGGCTTGCCAGAGATGCCCGTATTACGACGATCTACGAAGGAACCAGTCAGCTTCAGTGTGTTGCTGCTGTAAGAGGTGTATGCGGCGGAGCGTTCGAGAAATACATTGCGGAACTTGCGCAAATGGAGTTCGACGATTCGGTCAAAGATCAGCTCGACATACTTGACAGTGTTCGCAAAAAGCTTATCGAGGCAGTCCCCTTTGTTAAGGATTCGGGAATCGATTATATGGATCTTTATGGCAGGGATATTGTCGATGTGGCGATGTTTATCATCATGGGTTATCTTTTCTGCAGCCAGGCTTCGAGCAAGGTTGATATGGATACAGCCGTCGCAAATAATGGCGAAGAAGCAGCAGCAAAGACGATCAAAATGGCTGACCGCAAAAAGTCTGTTGCCAGACGCTATATAACTAAGGGTCAGTCTGAAATGCTCGCAAAGATTACGGCGATCTGTAGTGGTGACAAGTCAACGTTTAGCGATTATGAATCGCTTGCCGGTCCTGTACCCGAAGAAGTCTAATTTTCTGGGGTTTATTCGATGTTTCGTGCAGTTATATTTGATTTTGACGGTGTTATCGCGGACTCGGAGCCATTGCACTTTGAAGCATTTCGCCTGGTGCTTGCGGACCGAGGTGTGGAGATTCCCAAAGCGCGGTACTATGCGGACTACCTTGGTTACAGCGATGTCGATTGTATCAAGGAAATGAACAGGGATTTTGATCTGTCGCTTGATCGGTCGGGTTGTGATGAGTTGTTGCGTCAAAAGGGCGTTGTTTTTGATAAACTGGCGGCAAAATCGAACATCATTATCGACGGTGCGGCAGAATTTATCGATATGCTGGGCGCAAATGGTATCGTGATAGCTGTCTGTTCCGGGTCTCTCTACGATGAGATCATGTTGGCGCTGAAGAGCAGCGGTTTTGCCGATGCATTTGAGACTATTATCGCCGCAGACGATGTCAGTGCCGGTAAACCCGATCCAGAGGGCTATCTGCTGGCTCTGAAGAGACTTAATGGGTCAGGGGAGCAGAATATCGCTGCGGATGATTGTGTGGTTATCGAGGATTCACACTGGGGACTCGAATCTGCCAGAGGTGCCGGAATGCACACCATTGCCATCACAAACACCTATTCAGAGTCCGAACTTGCGGATTATGCCGAGATCACAGTCGCTAAATTGTGTGATATCAGTATTGATAATCTGAAAAAGCTATGTGATTAGGGGTAGCTAGTCCTATTACACTAAGTGTCCATAGGTACTATCAAGCCCGTTTTAGGCACCTATGGGCCGGTTTTGAGCTAGTTGACTTGACTTTTTGGCAAACGGGGGTATACTTTAGTGTCCATCTTTCAGACAGCGAGGGCGGTACAGGTAATACTTGTGGCTGTTAGATGTGGAATCTCCAGGTGGCCTGTCTTTTGACAGTTCCTTTTTTTGTGCTCTGAGTCTTAACGGATTTGGACTATTGCGGGGCCGGTGTGGCTGTAAAATTTGATGATAATTTAAAGAACCAGATCCGTCAGGCGACAGATATTGTTGACCTGATCTCTGAATATATGTCACTGAACCGTAAGGGAAAGGAGTGGGTTGGTGTATGCCCATTTCATCAGGATCACCGTCCCAGTATGTATGTAAGCCCTGCCAAGCAGATATTTAAGTGTTTTGCCTGCGGTGCTGCCGGTGATTCGTTTAAATTTGTTCAGATGCGTGAAAATATAAGCTTTCCGGAGGCTGTAGAACGACTTGCCGGGCGTGTTGGAATTGAACTTGAGCAATATAGCCGATCGGAACCTTCATCTGGAGAATCTGCCGGGATAGACGGCAAGGGGCTTGCAAAGGTCAATCAGTGGACTCTGAACCTTTGGAAGCAGAATTTTTCTGATGAACAGAAAGGGCAATCCGCTCGTAATTACCTCGCAGAAAGACAGATTAGTGCTGAATCAATCGATCAATGGGGGCTTGGATTTGCGGTTGACAGGTGGGATGACGTGGTTAACGCCGCAAAAACTACAGGCCTGGGGGAAAGATGGCTTTTGGCGGGAGGTCTTGCCGTTGCACGAGACAACGGCGGTCTTTATGATAAATTTCGTAACCGTCTGATGTTTCCCATTACGGATGTGACGGGACGTATAATTGGTTTTGGCGGAAGAACTCTTGGCGACGATCCTGCCAAGTATATGAATTCACCTGCGACAGTGCTCTTTGACAAAAGTAATTCGCTCTATGGTTTGAACAAGGCCCGACATGAGATGTCCTCGAGCTCAATGGCGATTGTTGTGGAAGGCTATACGGATGTGATCATGTGCCACCAGTTTGGCATAACTAACGTTGTGGCTACGTTGGGTACGTCTCTTACAAGCGGGCATGTTCGGATACTGCGTCGTTTTGCCAAGCGTATAGTTATTGTGTTCGATAGTGATGTTGCGGGTATGGCGGCTGCGAATCGTGCTCTTGACGTCTGTCTTGCCGAAGGTGTAGATATTTCGCTTGCATTCGTAGGCGAGGGCAAAGATCCATGCGATTTTTTGCTTTCTTCAGGTAAGGATGCGTTTGATCGAGTAGTTGCCGAGGCAACCGATGTTATGGAGTTCAAATGGAACAGGCTTGTCGATAGTCTGGACGAAAATTCTACGATAGCCGATAAACGCGGGGCGGTAGAAGAATATCTGAGGTCGGTGGCAACGAGTATGCAGGGGGCAGGCGCGGCGAATTTGGTTGATGACGGATTACGCCTGAGCAGGTTGGCCGAGATACTTTCGATGGACAAGGATGAAGTGAACAAACAAATCAAGCGGTACATGAGAAGGCCTGGCAGTGGTAACTCTGGATATAGTGTTGCCAACAGCAAAGTTGTAAGTCTTGATTTGGGCAGCGGCTATCTTTCCGAGGCCCAGCGTGAAATACTTGAGGCTTTGTTTGCAGAACCTGCACTTTTCGAGAAGGTTCATGGCGTTATAAGGCCGCAGGATTTTAGTGTAGAGGTACTTCGTGAAGTGGCAGAGGCATTGTTCGCGGCCCTTGCAGAAGATGAAAAGTCTGAGATAGGCGATGTTCTGGTAAGGATCGAGTCCGTTGAAGGCGGACAGACCGCAATTTTACTGGCACAGCGCGGTGAAAAGAAAGGCAATTGCGAGCAAATGCTGCAAGGGGCATTAAAAGCTTTTGACCGACACAGGTACGAGAGAAAGATTACTGAGGTAAAGGCGGCATTGAAAGACGATGAAACAGAATCGCTTCGGAGGCTTACGGAATCGTTGAGGGTTTCGAAGATAGGTATACCAAAATAGAAATTATATAAGTTAACAGATTTTTTAGAAGTTTTTATAAGGCGTCAAATGGCAACGAAAAAGAAAACAAAAAAAATAGCCGAGAAAACCAAACCTGCTGCTACCGAAGAATTGGAAGTAACCAATGATGAAGATGTGGCAGTTCTCGATGTCGACGAAGTTGATGAAGTTGAGGTTGTGGTTTCAGGCGGCGATGAGGATCTGGCTGATATTGGCGAGGTAGTCAAAACCCCGGATGCAAAGGATACCAAAGTCTCGAATGTAAAGAAGCCTTTCGTACCTGCTCCTGTCGACCATAAAGCAGCTCAGGCAAAGATCGATGGCCTGATCGAGAAAGCTTGTAAGAACGGTTATATTACATATAACCAGATGAACGAGGATATTCCGGATCATTTGGTTACGCCGAACTATCTTGACAGTCTGCTCATGTCACTTGACGAGATGGGAATCCAGATCCTCGACGAATCCGAAGCGAAGAAATTTGCCGAGGAAGATTTTGCACAGAGTGCTGAGCTAAAAGCTGGTAAGTCGACTAGTAAAGATAAAGTTCTGGAAGATGCCCTTGCCGATTCTGATGTTAAACGAATTGACGATCCTGTCAGGATGTATCTTACGCAAATGGGCGAGATACCCCTGCTTGCCAGAGCCGAGGAGATCAGCCTTGCTCGAAAGATCGAACTGGCACGTCTTGCGTTCAGACGAAAGGTTCTTGAGAACGATTACTGTGCGAGAACTGCTATAGAAATCCTGCGGCAGGTGCACGAGGGATCTTTGCCGTTTGATCGTACGATGAAGATGTCTGGTGCAGAGCACCTGGTAAGGTCGATAGTGAAAACCCGTCTTCCGCATAATATTGCGACGGTTAAGAAACTGCTGGATAAAAACGAGGAGATATTCATCCGGGACAGAGACGTCAAGGATATCTCAAAAGTCAAGGAAGGTGTCAAGCAGATACACCGTAATCGGCGCAAAATCGCTACTCTGCTGGAAGAGCTAAGTCTTCGTACAAGCAGAGTTCAGCCGATGATGAAGAAACTTCAGAACATCTGTGATAAGATGGCCCAGATTGAGAGAATGATAGCCAACGGTCCCACACGCGAGTATATCGAGGAAGATCTTGCGATAATGGCCCAGGAACTTAACGGATTGCAGGAGCTTGTTCTTGAAACGCCCAAGCATTTGAAGAGACGTTTAAAGGTGACCCTATCTGTGTTCGGACAATATGAAGAGGGCAAACGAGAGCTTTCTGGCGGTAACCTTCGTCTGGTCGTCTCGATCGCCAAGAAGTACCGTAACAGAGGTCTAAGCTTCCTTGATATTATCCAGGAGGGTAACACCGGACTCATGCGAGCGGTCGACAAGTACGAGTATCGCCGCGGTTATAAGTTCAGTACATACGCTACATGGTGGATCAGGCAGGCTATTACCAGGTCTATCGCCGATCATGCACGTACCATCAGGATCCCGGTTCATATGATCGAGACGATGAGCAAACTGCGTACTATAAGCAAGAACCTGATGCAGGAGCTTGGGCGTGAGCCAGATATCGAGCAGATCGCAGAGATAGCCGAGATGAGCGTTTCTGAGACACGGCGAGTCATGAAAATATCAAAGCATCCGTTCAGTCTCGACAGGCCTATCGGCGAAAGTGAAGACAGTTATTTCGGCGATTTTATCGAGGACGACAGTGTCGATTCTCCGGTGCAGTCCGCTACGCAGGAGATGCTTAAGGACAGGATCGAAAGCGTTCTTAAGACTTTGACCTATCGTGAGCGGGAGATCATTAAGCTCAGATATGGAATCGGCGATGGGTATACTTACACGCTCGAAGAAGTTGGCAGGATATTTAAAGTTACCCGTGAGCGAGTTCGCCAGGTCGAGGCTAAGGCTATTCGCAAGCTTCAGCACCCGGTCCGGTCGAGAAAA
>VRUF01000179.1 GCA_019456245.1 Planctomycetota bacterium
CGTCCTCTGCTATAATAAGGAGAGGGCGTTTTGCTTTTGCACATGCTTCCAACAGCGGGACGATCTTTGCGATATTGCTGATCTTGTCTTCATAGACGAGAATATAAGGCTTATTCAACTCGCAAAGCATGTTGTCGGGGTTGGTTACGAAGTGCGGGGAAAGGTATCCGCGATCAAACTGCATGCCTTCGACGTATTCTACGGTCGTATCGATGCTTTTGCCTTCTTCAACGGTGATAACGCCATCGTTTCCGACCCGCATGAAGGCTTCTGCCATCTTTTTACCGATCTCGATGTCGTTATTTGCTGAAATCGACGCTATATTGACAATATCGTCTTTTTTGGTGATGTCGACGGGTTTTGCCAGCTTTGTCAGTTCCTTGACGGCTACTTTTACGGCCTTTTGAAAGCCGCGGTTCAATGCCATCGCGTCTGCACCTGCTGCCAGATTGCGATATGCTTCTTTAAACATCGCTTCTGTGAGCACCGTTGCCGTGGTCGTTCCGTCACCTGCGACCTTTGAGGTCTTGCTGGCGGCTTCTTTTACCAGTTTGGCCCCGAGATTTTCGGTTTTGTCCACCAAATCGATCTCTTCTGCCACCGTTACGCCATCTTTAGTAACTGTCGGACCTCCCCAGCCCTTGTCGATGATTGCGTTACGGCCACGCGGTCCAAGCGTAGATTTTACTGCCGTAGCCAGTTTTTCTACCCCGGCAAGCAATGCAGCGCGTGCATCCGATTCAAATGCCAAGTCTTTTACTGCCATGATCGTTATTACTCCTTAATTATAATAAAACATAAACCACAATTTTTTCGATTACGATATTTACACTTACCCTAGTGCAAAAAAGATACCAAACGGCACTTAGGTTTTGTTTCGGGATTGCTCGTTGGTCATAAGGCCTTCCATGTAAAGGTCTTATGACTATTAAAATGTTACCACAAAAAGCTGTTGGCCCGTATGTACTGCCAATATGACTTTTTCGACTTCTGCCAATAGCGTCAAGTGACAGATAGCCGGATTGATTACTCTGGCATGCGATCTAGTCTTTCCATCGCTTCTGGTCTTCTCAGATAGAAGGGAGTTAGATTCTGAGGGTTCTGATAGCCGGATGAAGCTAAAACCCGCCTGCCAGCATTAAAAACGCCGCTTGCATTGGCAGGCCAAAATTCAGGACCGATAAATTCAATTCCTTTTGCGTTGAAATCGTCCTTATAGTATACAAGCCCCTCTCCGAGCAACCATACGGGTTTATCGGTGTCTGCGAAGCGTTTTACGAAGTCAGAAGCCTTCATCAGGCAGTCTTCGAGGGTTTTTACCCACTCATTTTGCTGTTTTTCGAAGAGAGCAATGAAGAAATGGCTGCGTTTAGCGTCAATAATTGTAGCTGTTCTGGTGATTTGAGTATTAGTGTATTTGGCAAAGGAAATCGCGTTTTGCAGGCCAACATCGCTGCTTTTGACCCCCAAAACCCTGATTTGAGGGTTAGCTACGGCCATCATTTTTGCCGCTGTGACAGCGATTCGTATTCCCGTAAAGCTCCCCGGGCCGTTATTAATGTAGATGTCAGAAATTTGGTTTCTATGGTGGCCAGATTCTTCTAATGCAGCCAGAATCCTTTCAAAAAGTTCTGCACTGTGCCTTATTGGGGCAGAAAAAATTTTCTCAATAAATATTTTTTTTTTATCTCCCAATGCCACAGAACCGGCTCTGCCTGAAGTTTCCAGTGTTAGTACGAGTGATTTTTCTTGTATTTTATCCATCTTAACCCAATTTTTTGCAAACCTAATGATGATTTAATACGTACATTTGCACAAGGCGAACTATAGTCTTTGCCGATACTCATTGCAATAGTGAGTTTACAGGAATCAGAAATTCCTTGTAAAACAGCGGTTTTGTGTGTATACTGGCGGATCTATCAAACGTAGTCACATCGACGGCATTTGTGTATAGGTATCCGTCATAATTTATTTGTATTGGAGATGAAAGGTGCGACATATTAGTGTGTCACCGGTGCGGACCGGTCTCAGGTGCTTCTTGGTTATGATGGTCGTTTTTGTCCTCTCTTTGCAGGTTCTTTTCGCCCAGACAGCAAACAAGCAGCAAGTAAAACGCCAAAAAGCTACCTGGAACATGAAAATTGCAAAAGAGCAGATGAATCGCAATCTTTACCGCGAAGCTGAGGCTAACCTTATTGCAACGATTTCAGAATGCGGTCCATACCTTACTACTGGAACCAGCGAGCAACTGGACAAAATGGTAATGGAGGTCCGTTCAAGCCAGAGAGCATCGCAGCAGATTATGGAACTGCCTCAAAAGCGTAATCGACTATCCGAAGATCAGCAGTACAAGCCGGCCGAAGAGATTCCCGATTCGGTCAATAATTCTGTTTTGGCAAGTGGCCAGCAGATAGTTCTCAATGCGAAATCGCCGGCAGGAGTTTCTGATACAGATAGGCTTGCCGAGATTCTTGCTCGAATTGAAAGTGGTCAAACGGCAGCAAAAAAAGACCAGGCAAGACCGGTATCTCGCCCCCCATCCGCGACGGCGTTTAGCCGACCTCCGGCGGAAGTTTCTCCTTTACTGCATCAAACCCGCCAAAAAACAGGTGCCGTTAACTCTAACGTTGGCAGTTTAGCTCAACAATACGAAGCTCTCGTAATGCAGGTTCAGACTCTGCTCGAGCAAAGTGTTGACTACTATAGTGCCGGAGAAATTGAAAAGGCTCGCGTAGGCTTTGACGAAGTTGCCCTTTCCGGCATTGGCGCAACTGTTAACGGTTTATCTGCCAGCGAATATCTCGGTCTTATTGAAAAATCATACGAGTTCCGCCAGAAAGGGCTCGATGCAATCGCTGTTGCTGAAGAGGAATATAGACAGGGTAAGTATTTCCAGGCGCAGAGTTCGCTTCAAGGGGCCAAGGACGTATATTCGGTGCATTTAACCTCGGAAGATAACCATCGCCTTGAATCACTTCTTGCCCAGGCCAGAGAGGCAGTTGTCGAACGAGAAAGGATCGCCAATAATCTTATCGCAAGCTCTCAATACAGGGCTGAAGGCAATCTGCTTGAGGCAAGGAGAAGCCTTGATGCGGTAAAAGACAGCGAATTTCTGTCAGATCGTGAACGCGAGCAGATTTTTTCTGCAATTTCTGAATTCGATAATGCTTTACCCGTCTCTGAGACTAGCTTTAGACCTGTCCCTGAGATTAGTTCCAGACCTGTTCGGGAAGACATACTCAATGTTTTTGCAAATAGCATAGTACTTTTTAATTCGGGCAAACTGATGCAATCCCGAGATGGCTTTATCCGTGCTGCCAACTCAGGAATAAATGCCCGCAACGCTGGGCTTACCGCACAGGATTATCTCGCCAAAATCGATCAGGTTTTGGTCCGAGAGACAATCGCTCCGCCGGTTGCTTTACAACGGGAATTGTCGTATGATTCTCAGGAATCATCTTATATCAGACAGATACAGGCACAGCGAAACAGGGTCAAAGGTTATGTTGGAGCCGTTGTTACAAATGCTGCCAGTAAAGCAGCCGATGCGTTTGGCAATAATGACTTTGCGACAGCAATAAGTGAACTTAGCCCTGCTTTTTCTGCTATCAAAACTCATCAGATGATTTTGGGAGTAGAAAAGTACCAGACGTACAAGACTCAGTTGGAATCGATTAAGGAACAGATTGAAGCAGGCGAGAGGAAGTTTGCGCAAGAGGAGAGGATAAAAACTGAAAACCAAAGCACAGTGCTTGCCAAAGAGCTTAAAGATGACGTTCGACAGCAACGAGAGCAGGCAATAGCCAATTATTTTGAGGGCGCGACCGCTTTTCAGTTGGAGCAAAAGTACGAAGAGGCGCTCGGACAGGTCGAAAGAGTTCTTCTTGTCGACCCTTCCAACAGAAAAGCCCTTTCCAAACAGATCCTGTTGAAGGATACTATCAGATGGCGTCGTATCATTGATGAAGAAAAGGCGACGAATGAAGAAGAAGTGCGACTTCTTACTACCGTCGTGGAAAAAGACCGTCCTTACGTTAATGAAATGACTTACCCTGGCACATACGACATTGAACCTCTTCGTGACTGGAAGGATATAATAGAACGTCGCAAGAAAGACGAGTGGGAAGGGCGCAACCCTGCGAATGAAAAGATACAGAAACAGCTCGAACAGCTAGTTGATATGTCACAGTTTGTAGATGATATGCCGTTTGACGTAGCAATTGATTTACTGCGGAATTCGGTTGACCCGCCGTTGCCTTTGACAGTTAGGTGGAAGGATCTCAGTGAGAATGCTTTTATTGAGAAGGACGAGCCTATCGGTATTTCCTTTGGCGAAAATATGGTTAATGTTCCGCTAAAGACGGGCCTTGAGCACCTTCTTGCGGCAGTGAGCGGAGGTCTTGCTGAGATTGATTATGTTATCGACGAAGGTATGGTCGCTGTCGCTACAAAGGAGTCGCTGCCTGATACCTTAACAATGGAAACATACGATGTTGCACAGCTTGTCAGTGAACAGATGATGGGCGGCGGCATGGGCGGCGGCATGGGCGGCGGTATGGGTGGTGGTATGATGGGTGGCGGCGGCGGTGGTTACGGTGGCGGCAGTAGTTTTGGCGGTGGCGGCGGTAGTTTTGGCGGTGGCGGTGGCGGCGGTGGTTATGGCGGTCAAGGCGGCGGTGGCGGCAACTTTCAGAATCGTTACCGAGCCTATCAAATCATTCAGATCATCCAGGAGACGATCGAGCCGGATACATGGTACGATGCCGGCGGCGAAGGTACAATACGAGAGTTTTCCGGTAATCAGTTGATCATCTGGCAGACTCCTGAAGTGCATGAAAAGATCAAGGCTTTCCTTGACGAAATGATAGCGTTTATCGGCCAGCAGGTTGCGATCGAAACAAGGTTCCTGCTCGTCGATGAAAACTTTCTTGAGGATATAGGGCTTGATACTAATATAATGCGGTTTCAAACGGGTATCGATAAGATCGAGGGCGACGGCGTCCTAAGACCCGGTGATGATGCTTTTCAGTCTTATGAAGCGACAACGCCCCAGAATACGGGTATTACGAGTACATTGGCAGAAGCAGGCTCAGCGTTATTAGGCAATCCGGCGATGTCGTTTGATTTCGCCTATGGTGGTGTTCTGGACGACTTGCAGGTCAACTTTACCGTGCGGGCTACACAGATGCATGCCAACAGCAGGACATTGACCGCACCAAAGTTAATGGTACTTAGCGGTGAGACCGGTTCAATATCGGTTATCAAAAACCGTCCCTATGTCGCGGATGTAACATTTACAAGTGATACGTCAACAACGGATGCTGGCGCGGCTGGTCAGGCGTTTACGGTGCAATATCTGGAGCGGGATATGGAGACGATCCAAACCGGTATCCAGATGTCCGTTACGCCGACGATAACTGCGGATAAGAAGTATGTTATCCTGCGTATAATTACGTCACTGATCGATGAAATTGGCGCGGGAGCGCAGAATTCTCTCACTTACACTATTGGTGATGGTACAACAGATGAGGTATTCTGGGAAGAGCCGGTGACCGAGAATACGAGCGTCCAGACGAGGGTGCTGGTTCCGGATAGCGGGACGGTTCTTTTGGGCGGCCTGACACTTACTGCTGAAAAAGAGATCGAGTCGGGCGTTCCGATCCTGAGCAAGATCCCTATCCTTAACCGTTTCTTCTCGAATCGCAGCGAAGTTAAGGATAAGCAGATCCTTTTGATACTTGTCAAGCCGACGATCATTCTCAAGGATGAGGCCGAAGAGGATGCTATTGCTGCGATGGAGTATTAACCGCATACGAAAAACGATAACAATAAAAAGGGACGCCGATCTTATCGATTTGCGTCCCTTTTTTCGTTCGTATGTTTTTGGTTTAGCTTGCGACGATGTCTTTTAGTTTCTGGTATCCGTAATGTGCGATGAGATGGTCGAGAATGACCATCGCGGTGTAGTTTTCGGCTACGGGCCAGATTCTTGCCGCTATTGTCGGATCCCGACGTGTTATGGCCGCCAGGTCCTTGTTTTCGAGGGTGTATTTGTCAATGGTGTGCTGCGGTTTGTCAATTGTCGGGGTTGGTTTTACCGCGAGCTTTACGACGATGGGCTGGCCGGTGGTGAGTCCTCCGGTTATTCCG
>VRUF01000392.1:0-265 GCA_019456245.1 Planctomycetota bacterium
CCTGCTTGGAATTTCTGACCCTATGGAACTGATTGGAGAAAACTTTTTGCCTGAGCGGTTTTGGATTAATCCTGAGGATGGAGAGGATTTTTCAAGAGAACTCCAAAACAAAACAATTCAGACCAAGGAGTTAAATCTGAAAGATTCTAAAGGCAGAAGGGTGTATGTCACGTTCTTTTCCAGCTTTACCAAAGATGCTCACGGCAAAACCAAGGGAATCCAGGGAGTACTGCAGGATATAACCGCTAAAAAGGAACTTGTGGCT
>VRUF01000392.1:275-916 GCA_019456245.1 Planctomycetota bacterium
TGAGAGAAGCGGAGAAATCCCTGCATGTAAGCAAACAGCAGTTGCAATTATCCAATGAGCAGCTAAGGAGTGCGATAGATCATGCCGAAGTGGCAAACAGGGCCAAAAGCCAGTTCCTTGCCAATATGAGTCATGAGATACGTACCCCAATGAGCGCCATCGTGGGTTTCTCTGATATTCTCGCCGAAGAATCACCCACAGAAATACAGGAGCAGTATATCGATATAATCCGCAACAGTGGTAAGCACTTACTGCGAGTCATAGACGACATCCTTGACTTTTCCAAGATTGAGGCAGACGAGATGCATGTCGCGTCAAGTGAATGCTCTATAGATCAAATATTGAATGCAGTCGAGCCCATAATGAACACTGCTGCAAAGAAAAAAGGATTGGATTTTAAGGTCCAGACCAACAGCGACTTGCCTGTAAATATTGTTACCGACCCCGGTCGTTTACAGCAGTGCTTAATAAACCTGATTAACAATGCCATCAAGTTTACTAAAGAAGGACACGTGCATCTGAATGTCTCTTTGGAAGAACGTGATGATCATGCGTATATCCGTTTCGATGTGGAAGATACGGGCATTGGTATCCCGGATGAGATGCAGGAAGAGATCTTCAAGCCCTTTGCCCAAGCCGAT
>VRUF01000180.1 GCA_019456245.1 Planctomycetota bacterium
TAATAAGGGCTGGCTGTCTTTGGGGATCGATCATGGCGATGACCCGGTCAGCGGTGATATTGCTATATCGAAGGTCTCTCCGTTTGATATGCGGGAGGACCCGGACGCAAAGGAGTATGACCTTAACCGGTCGGGCAGGTTTGTCATACGTGACTACTGGATGGACAAAGAGATGCTTCGGCTTGGGTATCCGGTTTGCAGGGAGGATATCGAAAAGGGCGGGCTGGATATTGATCCTGCTTCGGGAGATATAATGGGTGATCCGGAAAAGGGTAAGCTTCGCTGGCGGGTTCGTGAGTGCTGGTGGAAGAAGTTTGAGGAGAGGATCGTGCTTATCGACGCTGTTACGCAGAGCGTTAAGGTGGTAAGTGAGGGAAATGCCGCACTGGCCGCTGCCGTTGCGGCGAAATCTAACAGGTGGCATGTGTGCAGGTGGGTTGTACCGGTGCTTAATAAGACGGTGACAGCTGGTAATTTAGTTCTGGAAGATATTGCCGATCCTTACAACGGGTTTACGCAGTTTCCGTATTACCGGTTCTGTCCGTTCTGGGTAGACGGATATGTCATGGGTGTAACGCAAAACCTTATGGGGCCACAGGAGGAGGTAAACAAACGCAGATCACAGGCACTTCATAATCTTAACCAGACCGCTAATTCGGGCTTTAAGGTTAAGAAGGTGCTCAACCATTATGACAAGTACCTGGTAAAGCATGGGTCTAAGCCAGGGGTTGTGCTGGATGAGTCGAAGGCAGGGGGGAGTATCGAGCGGATCGAGCCTGCTCCGTTGTCTGTTGGGCATATTGCCGCTGCAGGTCTAAGTGCAGATAACATGAAGGAGATATCGGGAGCGAATCCGGATTTGCTGGGGCAAGTGGTAAGAGATATACAGGAAAGCGGTAAGGCTATCGAGCTCAGGCAGTCGCAGGGGATGAAGGTGGTCGAGGTGATGTTCGATAATTTTAACCGGACCCAGAAGCTGCTTGCACTTGGAGTGGTGGATATGGTGCGGTTTACGGATGTTTATACGGACGATGAACTCAAGGCGATAGCGAAGCTTGAGGATGTTGCTTTGCTGAAGGGCCGCAGGATGGGTAAATACGGGATAGCGGTCGAGCCTTCTTCGACTTCGCCGACGGCAAAGTACAGCGACTTTACGAGCATACTTGAGATTGCGAAGATGTATCCGGACCGCGTACCAGCTGAGGTCGTGGTGGAAAACAGCGGACTTCTCAATCAGGAAGATATTATTGATAAGTTGGTGCCTGCCTCAAAGGAAACATCAGAAAATAAAAACCATAGACAGTTGTAAGTTTTTTTATGGCGGTCAAGATTGTTGTAGTGTCGAAACCCATACTGTCAGGGTGTGACAGGTAAAGGAAAACTTAATCCGTAAAATAAAGGGTATGTTATGAGTGAAACAGAAGTAAAAGAAGCAGTTGAAAATGATGTGACTGAAGAGCCGAAGAGCTATACCGAAGAGCAGTTTAAAGGGCTGCTTGCCGATAAGCAGGCTGAGGTCAAAAAGCGGCAGGATCTGGAAAAGCAGGTTCAAGAGCTTGTGTCTAAGCAGAAAGAGGCCCCACCTTCAGGGACAAGTGAAGGCTCCTCCGGTAGTGATGACGATGCTCCTATGACCGTCGGACAGTTCCGCAAGATGATGGGTGATGCCAAGCAGGCCGATGCCGAGACGAGGTTTGCCGCTCTTGAAGATGAGAGTACGCAGACTGCAGGGGCGAAGTTCACCGCCCAAAGCCAAGGCGATGGACTGGATTTTGAGTCGGTTATCGCTGCAGGTGAAAATCATCTTACCGAAGGGGACTTACTTGCCATACGGCAGGCGAAGGACCCGGCCGCTGAAAAGTACAGGCGTTGTGTGTTCAATACGCCCGAACTTAGCGAAAAGGCCGAAACTGTAAGAACATCAAAACTGCTTGAAGAGATTAAACTAACGGGCCGGGTTCCGGCGTCGGGTGGAGTTGAAACGAGTGTCGCTGCTGGCGATGTTGACAGCATGAGCGAAGAAGAACTCGATAAGCTTGCCGAAGCGCTGGACTAGGCCACAACTTAAGGAATATGATTTATGGCAAATACAGTATTTGTTAGAGGCGGTGCGCATTCTGCTTCTGTCGAAGAGGTCTGGGGCGAAAAGACCTGGCGGCAGGCGGAAAAGGATGCGTACTTTAATGACGGACGATTTGTAGGTACTGACAGTAATAGTATCATACAGATCAATGTTGACCTTACCAAGCACAAGGGGGATCGGATCAACACTCCCTTGCGCGCAAGGCTGATAAGCGACGGCAAGGTCGATGACGCGGCTATCGAAGGACAGGAGAAGGCATTAACCTTCTACAACTGCCCGACGACTATCCATAAGCGTAAAGAGGCGGTACGGCTCGATGGTGAAATGACCGAGAGGCGTACGAAGATAAAGCTTAGAAGCGAGGCGAAGGATGCGCTCGCCCTGTGGCATGCAGAGAGCAGGGACAGCGATGTGCTTGTAGGTCTTTCCGGTCTGGCTAATGCGGTGGGGACTATCGCAGCGGCTGCGCCTACTTCCAACCGTGTGTTCAAGGGCGGGCAGTTGACGACCGGCGTTGGTGGTGTTGCTACTGTTGCAACTGATGCTCTTATCGATGATACCGGTGGTATCCATCTGTTCGGTACGCTGGTGCTTAGCCATCTGAAGCGTATGGCGCAGGTTGACGGCGGTGTAAACTACGGCAAGCTTCGCCCGGTGGTTATCCGCGGCAAGACGTGGTATGTGTACTTTGCGAGCCCGTGGCAGATCAAGGCGCTTAAGGCCGAAACTGCCTGGATAAATGCACAGAAGGACGCTAATATCCGCGGTGAAGATAATCCGATCTTTAGCGGGGCCTGCGGTATCTGGGACGGCATCATCGTACATGAATACGATAAGATTCAGACTCGTACCGGTGATGCTGTCGGTACTGACGCGGGAACTTTCTTCGAAAGTGGTGATCCTGCTGCTGACGGTATTTCCATGTCTCGCGGTTTGTTCTGCGGTGCGCAGGCTGGTATTTTGGCTTATGGCCGAAAAATTGGCTGGAAAGAAAAGGTATTCGAGTATGACAGCCAGTTCGGTGTTGAGGTGTCGAGTATCTATGGGTTCACCAAGGCAAAGTTTAACAGCGAGGACTTTGCGGTGATTGCTTGCGATACGAGGGTTGACCTCGATTCTTAGCGGTTCTTTTCCGCAATTACGGTGTTGTTTTGCCAGACTGCCTGTCCTCGATGTAGATCACTACACTTGCGGGCGGCAGCTGGCAAACGCCGTGTACTTGCGAAAAACTCCGCGCTAAGTAAAAAGTGCGAAGGTTAAAAGTTAAAGGGTTTGTATATGAGTGGTTCCGTAAAATCTATTAGACATCATCAATCTTTGCCTGGCAGGGACGAAGATTCGGCCCATGCGCAGTATCTTAGGCTGGCAGAAGAAACCACACAGACGATGCAGGGTGATTTGTTTTTAAGCGGCGGGAAGCTCAAAGCGACTAGGGTGGAAGTTGCTGGAGCGCTTCTATGTGGTAACGAATTACGAAGTTTAGGCAGTCTTGATCTAATAGTTGGAGCTAAACAAGCATGTAATTTTGATCTACATATTTTGGGTTCCCTCGGAACTGGTACAAGTGATGGAGGCGATATATACATTACGGGTGCGTCAAGCTGCCAGATATGCGATGGCGGCAAGTTGATCGTTGATGTAGAATGTGTGAATATCCGCGGTAATATGGAAATCGGACTTGGGAGATTAACGGTTTGTGATGAATTGCATCTATTTACCTGTGATGACCCCCCGCTGAATCTTAATCAGACGGCGTTACTCGGCGCCGATACCTGTGGGTTTATAGCTTTCTCTGGATGGGAGTGTAATTTAGAGTCTGGTGATGCTCCTATCTGGTGTAGCGGTTCTGAGGGTGATTATGATCTTGTAGGTTCCATTCGGATAAGGGTAAACGGCGAAATTATGTTTCTTAAATACTACCAGCCGAGTCCGTAAGTTAAGCTTATGATTAAAATTTATACAATATATAAACTCGGTCAAACGATACCTCATAAGGTTTTAGAGGGTGTTGTTTCGCAGACTGTGGAATGTTGCCTTGTGCCGATTACGCAGACTAAAGGCGGTACTGCAAGGCTTAACAGTGTAAACAACTGGATTAGCGCTTTGGAGTTTAGAACGGACGAAGTTTTTTTCGGCATGGATGGCGATGTTGTGATGGATGACCCCAAAACGATTGAGAAACTTCTTTTTGCGGTTCAACCCGTGTTCATGGCTACGATACGAACGCAAATTATTCAACATCGATCTAAATTGGCTCATGCGTTGTTTGCGTGTAATGAGCCTGAAGTTTTGCGTAAAGAGTTGATCAGTATAAGGAAAAATTGGACGGGTAAATGCTCGATGTGTACCGCGATAAGTAATTTGGCCCAAAAAGGCAAGAAAACAAGAATTATTCTTACCCCGCGTGCTTACGAATGTACAAGGGAAACATTAAAAAGGAATCGAGCAACATGAAAAAAGAATCGAAAAAGTGTACTTCGCAAAATGTAACTTTGCAAATTGCAAGGCAAAAAGTTTGCAACATGGAAGCCGAATATGTTACTTTGCATGAGCAACATGCACGGTTACAACAGCAGTCGCAGGAAATTGCTAATAAGATGATCGCCCGCAAGGGTGCTATTGACGAATTTGGTAAGTTTATCGAAGAGGTTGGCCGGGATTCGATGACTAACGGGAAAAAGAAACCGGCGAAAAAGGCCGCGAAAAAAACGGTAAAAAAGAAAAAATCAGCTAAAAAGAAACGAGACTAATATGTTTATCGAGCAAGTGGAAGTATTTGATGGTTTTACGTTGTTTCCGTATTTCGTAAAAACCGAAGATGAAGATATAGCGATTAATTGTTTTGCGTCAACTGTGAAGATCACGTATGAAAAAGATGTTGACGGTAACGATACCGAAGTTGAGCTTTATACTCCGGCGCAACGTGCAAAGCAAAGGATTACCCGAATCCTCAATAAGCAGATAAAAAAGTATCAAGAAGAGCTTGTAAAGGCCGCGGCATTGGAAGCGGCGGATATTAAAACGAATGTTGTTACATAGGGACTCTGAATCATGGCTAATGATATAAAAATAATATTCCCCGATACCGGGCAAGCTGACTTTACGGCAGATATTTATACACCGGCCCTATCGGTGCGGTATTTAGATGTTGTTCTGGATGATACCGGACATTTAGGCATATATGGCGATGATGGTTCGGTTCCTATTCCGAATCTGGCGCCCGGTGATGTTGTTGTCGTGAAAAAGGCCGGTGCGATTTATGACGGTTTTGAGTATAAACCCGAAGCCATTTCGAAGCTGGCTGCTGATGGATGGGATTCTCTTGCGATAATCGAGCCGTCGGGTGACCCTGATGGCTGGACTGTACCGCAAAAGCTGATGTGGCTTATCATGCGGTTTTTGAATAAGCATACCAGTGACAACTTCGACGGGATAAAGGTACATAAGGCCGATGACACGCTGGCGACTACGCAGGCGGTAACTGAAGCGGCGGGAGTAAAGACAGTAGGAAAGGCTAACTAATGAACTATATTGCAAAGATAGACGAGATCGGGCTGCTTGCCCCGCCTTTTGACGATGAACCGGTTGCAGTCGATGAAAGCAGGCGGCTTTGGCTGGACAGGTGGACGGGGCTTGCCATACTGCTGGTGCTTTTAGTGGAGATGTAATAATGACGGGTGCAGAAGTATTAAGCATAATAATCCAGCGGCTTGGGACCAACTGCGGGATAACGAGTATCAACAGAGAACTGCAAAGCGTTCTATATGACATATCAAGCCGAGCAGATTTTCTGACGGCGGTTTCGCAGGTAGTTACATCTGATGGAACAGCAGAGTATGATGAGCCTGCGGGTTTAAAGCAGGTGTATGAATGCTTTGTTTCCGGCTCTGCGCCGCTGGAGGAAAAGACGTACCGCGATTATCTTGCATACCTGGCTGAAGATGGTTCGGCAGGCGAACCGACGATGTTTGCCAAGCGGCATAGCAAGCTATATTTCTGGCCGGTACCGGATGGCGCGTATACTGTGAATGTGGATTATGCAA
>VRUF01000393.1 GCA_019456245.1 Planctomycetota bacterium
CCCTAAAACTTATGAAGAAGATTCGTTTGAAAATATGATTTCGCGGATGGAAGAACATAGTTTCCCGTGGGTATATCTTTGTGACAAGTCGCAGGATGTCGCGCTTGCATACGGGGCGCTTCGGACGCCGCACTTTTTTGTTTTTGACGAACAAAGAAAGCTTATCTACACCGGAAGAGGTGTTGACAACCCTCGCGAAACCAGCAAGATGACTGTCAACGATCTTGAAAACGCACTCGAAGAACATTTTGCGGAAAAACCCGTTACGGCAGCTGTAACAAATCCTATCGGCTGTAATGTTAAATGGGAAGGCAAGGAAGAGCACTGGATGCCTGACGAGGCATGTGACCTGGTATATACTGATCACGACTAAAAATTCCCGTTTTGTCCGCGGTAAATTGCTCCCAAATAAAGGGTAGCTCTAATAATTGCTTTTGAGCGGCAAGTAGAATATTTTTGCATTCTGGCAAGGAAGGTAAATGAGCCTTAGCCAAAGCTAAGACGGCTTTTGCCTGACGCCGACCAGAATCAAAAAGATTCGCTTGTCCGCCAAAATGAATTTTTAGAGGTTCCCTAAACAATTACAATTTTCAACGCGGGCATTTACTACCCTTAAGGGTATACGTACCTATAAGGCACCTCGGCCTGCGTTGCAGGCCTCAAGCAGGCTATCTTTATAATCCGCCAAGGCGAATATAACAATAAGGAACCGCAACAAACCGGGCAACCATCCTGCCGTAACAACTTCGTCATGCCGCTTGCTATGCCGCTTTGTCGCGAGCTATCCTTACTCACTTTCGCCGAATGCAGCTTTCCTGTTGTAGAAACCCGAACAAAATTTGTGCCAGTTGCTTGCGCTTTTGTGTCACAGAATTTTGTTTGATCGGGTTTCTACTTCGGC
>VRUF01000394.1 GCA_019456245.1 Planctomycetota bacterium
GCCAGGTGCATTGTTAACCGGTTCTGTCAGAACTCAGTGTCGGTGCAGAATAGCATCATTCCTTGAGAAAATGAGGAGATCTATTTATGGCTTGTCCGCACTGCCTATCTACGTCCAGTTCCAAAAGAAACCTTCGAACCTCGCTTGGCTATCGGACTTTCTACTGCCGAGACTGCGATAGGCGATTCAACGAACGTTCAGGAACACCATTCAATGATCTCCAATTCTCGACTGACATCGTTTTACTCGCTGTTCTCTGGCGATTGAGATACAAGCTCGGATTTCGCGATGTTGCAGAGCTTCTTTTACAGCTACAGCGAGGTTTCGAAGTCAGTTACGAAACGATACGGGTATGGGAGTTTCGGTTTGCACCACTCGTCACTGAAAACCATCGCTCGAAACGTCGCGGCAAAACCGGTCGCTCCTGGTATCTGGATGAAACCTACATCAAGGTGAGTGGTCGTTGGCGCTATCTCTATAGGGCCATAGATCGAGAAGGAAACCTGCTCGATTCGATGCTCAGCGAGCACAGAGATAAACATGCGGCCCGATGTTTCTTGAGGCGGCTACTCGACAGTGCAGGGCAGAAGCCACTTCGAATGACCACAGACAAGCATCCGGCATACACGAAGGCAATTCGTTGGATCGTTGGTCATAAAGTCTTACATCGTCAGAATCAATATCTGAACAACCGCATGGAGCAAAATCATCGACCGATCAAACAGCGTTATTACCCGATGCTCGGGTTCGCCAAGTTCGAGTCCGCAAGTCGATTCTGCAATGCTTTCGACGAACTACGAAATTATTTGAGAGTCCGGTCCGTTGGTAGTGAGCATGTTTCTATGGACGTTCGAAGGAAGATCTTTACCGACAGGTGGTCAACTCTAATG
>VRUF01000395.1 GCA_019456245.1 Planctomycetota bacterium
ATCGGTCCTTTTCGTCATCGTTGAGTTTTGTCTTATCGAAGAGAAGACCAAGGTATTTCACCTGTTTCCAGGTCATCGCCTTTGGTGTTTCGTTTTCTACGATTTCCATTCTATCCATCCACCTCCTTTCAACTCTGTTAAGCGCAACTATTTTTCTCATGCCCGTAGCCTCGCGGAGAGTCGTGCCTTTTATGTCTTTAACGAAGTGCCCTGAAAGGGGAAGGCTTAAATGGTTAGCGGCGTGGCATGATGGAGAGAAAAATAGCGGAGCGGGTGAGTGTTGTGCTGATGGAGGTGGAGGCTGAAGACAAAGGGAAAATACTAGGTTGGGAACAGGTGGTAGTCCGACTTGACTCACTTCCCCAATTCTCCGAACTTCCAAGCATATAAATAACGCCAATTAGATTTTACTCACACTGATTTAGAGGATTTTTTATGCCCTCTGACCACAGCACCAATCCCAAGCAACCCACCTACGGTCCCCACAACCCGCACCCCCTCTCCCAGATGAATACGGAACTGATATGAAAGGGCAAGTACTATGAGTACGGCAACCGCCGTGAGGTGGACATTGCCGGGAGCGCCATGCCCACGTAGAGGATTGAGACCATTGATCATTCACGGAGTGAAGCAGCTCCCGAATACAATATTGAGACCTAACAATGTCTTCTGATCTAACCTTTCTGACGAATGAGCCCGGCAACAGCTTGAGTGATCGATTTTCGATCTTGCTAAAAGATACTACTCGCTACTTCGATTGCCTCGTCGGATATTTCTACATCAGCGGATTCTATAAAATTCATGCAGCGCTGGATAATGTCGAGAAGATTCGTATCCTCGTTGGACTGAAGACAGACCGCAAAACATATGATCTCTTGGA
>VRUF01000181.1 GCA_019456245.1 Planctomycetota bacterium
AGCCAGAGCCAAAGATCCTAAAAAAGTAAAAGAAATTGATGATAAGAAGGGAGAAGGCAAAAAGAAAGAAGATGAAAAAGAACTGTCTGAAAGAAAGCGGGCGTTCGGAGGCCTGACCCCAACATCTGGAACAAGTTTAGAAAAAGATGGAAAGAAGCAGCCAAAGGAAGCGGCTACTGCCGCGTGGGATGAGATTATGGGTCAGGTGCCCAAAGAATTACTTGACCATGCACTGGAGGTAGACTAAATGGTAGCACCCAATACACTTTCGGAAGCCTTGGACAATCTGTACACCACAACTTGGCAGAACATGAAGTCAGTTGTGCATGACCAGATCTTCGATGCAACCCCCTTCTGGTTCTGGATGAAGGCCAATGGAGCATTGGAGAGTGTCTCGGGCGGGCGTTTTCTCACTGAGCCACTTCGCTATGCAAAGAGCGAGAGGGTTAAGTTCATTGGCCGTGGTGGTACGGTGTCCCTGAGCGATCAGGAATTCCTGACTGAAGCGGTTGAGGACTGGAAGTATTTGGTTGACTCCATTGTTCGCTTTGGGGTTGACGATCAGAAGAACAGGGGCAAGAATAGAATTATCAGTTTGATGAATGCCAAGCTGGCTAACAGCCGAGATAGCTTGGTGGACAAGATCGAAGCCACCCTTCCTCTCGACAACACAGCCAGTCCTTTGAGTTTTGTTGGCCTTCAAACCTTGGTGGCTGACGATCCAACCACTTCTACGAAGGTTCACGGCATCCCTGGGGATACCAACACTTGGTGGCAGAATCAGACCAAGGACATGACTGGTCTTTCTTTCGCTATAAACGGCCATGCCGAAATGCGGACGATGCTTAACAACACTGGTAACAACATCCGCAACGACATGCCGAACATCATCCTGAGTGGCCAGGCTCCTTACGAATTCTATGAGGATATGGTTGTTGAGCAGAAGCGGATTGTCAACAAGAAACTTGGCGATGCTGGTTTCGAGAACATTGAGTTCAAAGGCGTCCCAATGATCTGGTCTCCAACTGTGGCAGCCACCAGGATGTACTTCTTGAACACCAAGTTCTTGAAGTTCAAGTTCGACCCGTCCATGAACTTCGATATGACCGAGTGGAAGGCTATCCCAGATCAGGTCAACGATCGCGCAGCTCAGATCATCTTGGCTGGGAACCTAATGACCGGTCGTCGGCGGGTTCACGGTGTCCTGTTTGCCATAGATACGGCGTAACCTAGAATTGAGGTCAAATTTTGACCCTATCCCTGAAAATGGAGGTAAGTTAGAATGGCAGGCCAAACTCCAGGTAGCGCCGAAGGTGGACTTTCACAGTCCTATGTAACGGGGCTAACTGAAACTTCTCTGACCGATCTTGAAGGGGTCGGTAAGGTTCGCTATGAAAATAAGAAGTGGTACAAGTGGGTCAAGTATAACGATGGGACGGCTGATCTCGATGTTGTAGCTGGTGACTTCGTGAACTATCTGGCAGCGACTGGATATAAGAACAGCGAGGTTGTTCCTGACACAGCTGATGCCGATGCTACTACACCGTTTGGTGCTGGTGTTGTGCAGGCAGCTGTGACGGTTACTGCGACGTTCATGTGGATCCAGATTATAGGCTTTGCAACTCTTAGCCTCGACCCGACTGGAACCCCAGGTGATAGCAATGCCTTGACTCCCTCGGCCACTGACAAGGCAATGGCTGTTGCTACTGCCAGCGATGTTGAACACATCTGTGGTCATACCACTGATGACTCCGCGAAAGAAGTCTACCTAGATTGTCCTTGGTAAGAAAGGAGGTGAACTATGGCGGCTTACGCAGCTACAGTAACCTCCCTAATGAAGCGGGCGGTCAAAGTAGATCAGATAACTGGCATTGGTATGTTCGCTGGAAAGTGTGACATTACCAACTATAATACCACCCTAGTGGCTATCGTGGCTATCAGGGACAAATTCCGAAGCGGTGGGGTTATCTCTGTAATTGGAGGTACTACCGAGGGTGGTGAGTGGGTCGAATGGCTCGATGCTTCCAATTCATTCAAGGCTTATATCTCCAATGCAACTACTGGTGTAACCGAAGAAGTTACCACTGATGTTGATGTTGGAGAGTTTGACTTTGTGGCCTATGGCCTCGTCTAAACGATGGGCACGCTTAACTTAACTTCTCTGATCAGTGAGATACAGAGGCATCATGCCAATCGTTCTGATCTCACTGATCAGATTGTTATAGACAAGTTGAACCTGGTGCAGGAGAGGCTTGCCCGTCTTTGGGAATGGGAGGAGCTTGACACAGATGAAGAAGTAACCATAACAATAACTTCTGTTCCCAAAGATGACAAGATTATAACTTTAGCAAATACTTACAGAGATATATATTCTGTTCGGCTTATAACTGGTGCAAACACTGGGCGGAGTAGAAAGCTAGAATATATTGCTAAAAGAACTTTTGATAAAATGTTCCCAGAGCCAGAGTTTGATGCCAGAAGCGAGCCAACCATCTATACAGTTTGGAAAGATAAACTGGAGCTTTATCGGGTTCCAGAGCTTGCTGATACAATAGCTGTCAGAGGTATGAAGTGGCCAGATGCCTTTTCTTCTGGGGTTGGTAGTGCAAAGAGTAACTTTGATCGAAAGGATGATATATTAATCTATTGGACAGTCTCCATGATCTGGGATCATCTTGGTGAGTATGACCGTGCCAAGAGGTTCTTTGGGATTGCTAGCAACATGGTCGATAAGGCTATGGATGAGCAGGAGACAAAACCTGATCTTGAGATCAAGCCGGCCTTCGAGTCTGGCAGAGGCAATGTAGTAGGCAAGTATTGGGCTGACCCCTTTATTATGTGGGTGAGATAGATGACTGCCTTTACAAGAACTTGGAACGCGGCTTATGAAGCCCAGCCAGCCGATACGGAGAATATATCTCTCGGAGCTGGTCGTATTCGTGATCTTAAAACAGATATACAAGAGCGGCTGGAAGTTGACCACTTCCATGCTGGTGATGCACAGGATGGAGAGCACAAGAAGCTTACACTTGGGGCTCCTATCGCCACACCTGCTAATGTGGCAAATAAAGGTTTTCTTTATGGTAAAGATGTTGGGGGGAAGATTGAGCTTCACTGGTTAGATGAAGATGGTAATGAAATTGCTTTAACTGCTGCTGGAAGTATTAATGCCTTTCCCGCTACAACTTCTATACTCTTTTATCAATCTGCCGCCCCTGCCGGGTGGACTAAAGATACTACAACCCTTAATAAGCATATACTTAGGGTAGTTAGTAGTACGGCTTGGGTTACAGGATCACAAGGAAGTAATGATTTTGACGCTACTCTCGGAGTTTCCCCAACTGCTGGCGGTGTTACTCTTACTGCGGCACAATCTGGTTTGCCTGATCATGAGCATACATACAACAAAGTTGTGACAAACACAGGCAGCGGAGCGATTGGTGACTCTGGGTTTGCTGCGAACCAGCCGATTAGTGCTCCAACTACTGGTGGAAGTGCGGCAAATGCTGCTTCTTCTCATATTCATACTTTAGATGTAAACTATATTGATGTGATTAGGGCGACGAAAGACTAATGAAGATAGAACCTGGAACCCACTGTCCACTCTTGGATAAGGAATGTATCCAGTTCAAGTGTGTTCTTTGGACGCAGCTTAGAGGTACGCATCCTCAAACTGGTCAGGAGGTAGATGAGTATAGTTGTGCAATTGCTTGGCTTCCAATGCTTCTTATTGAAAATGCGAAGGAGGTTAAACAAGGAGCTGCAGCTACAGAAAGCTTTAGGAATGTTATGTTAGAACTAAATAAAGGAACTCCTCCGGAAGTTATTGAAGATAGGGCTATGAGAAGGGCTATAAAAGATGGCGGCTAAGCAATTCCCAAAAAGCTGGCCTCCTTTGGTTGTTAGAGAATTTGAGGATATTAAGCAGGCCTATAGAGTTCTTAGAGATTTAGTTAGATCTTTAGATGATTTAAGAAGAAAAGTTTTAGAAGTAGGCAATGACCATGCTACCCGGTTAGATGCACAGACTGGAACTGTAGCTCCTACCTCAACCCCAACTGATACAGCGCTTCTCTTCTTAGATACTGTAGCTAAAGATATGTACATATCTGTAGGAACAGCAAGCTCAGCTGATTGGAAGAAGATAACTCCGTGAGTAATCTATTTGAAACCGCCCCGGAGGAACAACAGCCATCAGCTGATGAATGGCATTTTGAGAATGTTGATCGGTTGAACAGAGGTATTAACCAATCAACTAGACCAGAACTTTTAGAAGATGGACAGGCTCTAACTGCGGATAATATGAGATTTGAAAGAGGTCAAGTTCTTGTTGATTTCGGATACAAGACTTTTGGCCAGGTAATTAGAGGTTCCCCAAGAGCTAGCTTTCAATTCTTTCTGAGGAATGGTTCTTCAATCTTGGTTCTTATAACCAATCTAACCTTTTATCGTTGGGTAGATACAGTCAGCGAGTGGCAGTATTCATCTAATGGTACAAAGACAACTATGAACACCGCGGAGGCGGCTGGCGGTACAACTCTTGATGTTGTAAGTATAGCTGGCTTCTCCGATGGCGATTTCATAGGAGTGGAATTGGATAGTGGTAAGCAACATCAAACTACTATAAATGGTGCTCCAGCAGGTAATAACATAACTATAACTGATGCCATTCCAGTGGGTGAAACCGCTGGTGCTGGGAACGATGTTATCTTGGCAGTTGTTCTGACTGGAGATGATAACGTCCCTGTTTCTATTACAACCTGGGCAGCTTTCGATAAGATGTACTTTGCGAATGGAAAAGATAAACCGCAGGAGTTCGATGGAACAGATGTAACTGTTATGGCAAATCTACCTTCCAGTGGAAACACAATAGCAAGGATTGTGGCAGTTTTCACAAACCATCTTCTTCTTATGCATACCACAGAAGGTGGAACAACCTTTCCTCAGAGGGTAAGATGGACAGAACCAGGCGTAGATAATGATTGGAATGAGAGCGTCAACTTCAATGATCTATATGATAGTGAAGATTTTATTAGTGCATCTGAAACTCTTGGGACATTCCAGGTTATTTATAAGGAACGTTCTATTTATAGAATGGAATTTCTTGGCCTCTCAGATCAGACTTGGCAATTTACTAGAACCATTGATGGAGAGGGGGCGCTTAATCAGGATGCAGTGATCAATCTTGGTGATGAACATCTATTTATGGGTAATGCTAATATCTATAGATACGATGGAAACTTTAGCATTGATCCTGTAGGAGATAACATCTTCGACAAGATATTTGCCCAGGATGGGGAGTTAAATCCTGAATTTGCTTCCAGAGTCTTTGCAGTATATGTAGAGGAACTCGACGAGGGCTGGTGGTTTTACCCATCAGGCAATGATGAGTTTCCTAAGAATATGCTCAAGTTGAAAGTCTCAACTAGAGCTTGGAGCATTAGAAAGTTCGGGGTAACCCTTTCTGGATTTGGCTTCTTCCAAGCCCAAGGTGATGTAACTTGGCAGACTGCTCTTGGAACTTGGGCTGCTTATGAGGGGCCTTGGTTAAGTAAACAGTTACAAACAAATGCTCCTACTGTACATCTTCTCTCCCAAGATCAGCTTAGAGTTTATGAGTATGACTATCTAACCGCTGCTGACGATGGAACAGCTATAGCTTTTGAGTTTGTAACCAAGGATTTCTATGTACCTAATAGAGAGCTTAGGTTCGATAGATATGACTTTATGATGAAGGGAAGTTCTGTATTGATTGAAGCCAGCTTTGACCAAGGGGTTTCTTTTGAAACTCTTGGAACTGTATCCCCAGGAAATGCTTTCTCTAGACAGAGGCTTTTTAAACAGATTATAGGAAGAAGTATTAGATTTAGATTTACTGGAAGTGGTGGCTTTGGCTTGGATTGGTTGGGGTTTAAGTTTAAAAGAGAGAGTCTTTGGGATGCTTGATATAGTTCAGATAACAGATAAAAGACAAATTCTTACTTTAGGGCCTCTATTTAGAGAATATATTGAAGGCCTAGGAAAAGAGGACAAAGATTATGGCCTGCTTGTTTCCACATTTACAAAATTTCAAACTCCTGGTACATTATTGCTG
>VRUF01000182.1 GCA_019456245.1 Planctomycetota bacterium
AATAAACTTTAAGAGAGTGCCCCTTTTGTTCTGGGATAACCAGCGGGCAGGCGGTGTGCCGTGGATTAAACGTGCATTGATGCGGACTTTAGGGTATACTGAGATATATTCCTGGAGAAAGAAGTTCAGGCAGACGGCGAGCGAGATTTGCAGGCGGGAAATGGCAGTATAGGGTTAGATATGAATATTGAAGATACAACAAAAACTGCATCTTTGGGTAATCCTCAGGACAATATTCCGCGCACAAAGCAACAGCGAGAGTTATTGCTGGATACGATCCGTCAATATGTAGAGGAGGAAAAGCCCGTTACCCCTCTGTCTTTTAATGAGCTTGGCGTCCATAGCGATAAAGTGCTTGATATTGCCGGGATGGATAAGAAGTATGCGGATTTTGCCGCGGTGTTGATCAATAACGAAGCGTGGCGAAAAACGGTAGCTTCGATTCCGTATGAGCGACGGTTGCTATTGTTGCCTAATTGCCTTCGCGATCACGAAAAATGCCAGGGCCAGTTTGACGATGTCGGTTTGATATGCGAACATTGCGGAAATTGCATCATTGACGAATTCAAATCGCGGGCTGAAGAGCTTGGTTACGCGGTGCTTGTCGCGGAAGGGTCGCCTATCGTAATGTCGCTTATCGAAACGGGCAAGATCGAAGCTGTTATCGGAGTAAGTTGTCTGTCTGTTCTGGAACGTACGTTTCCGTATATGGAAGCGGCTGCGATTGCCGGTATTGCTATTCCATTGTTATGCGAAGGTTGTAAAAATACTATGGCCGATGCCGATTGGGTTTGGCAGGCGATATATGAAAGCAGCGAAGAGAGGTCAACGCAGCTTAATCTTGAGTCGATCCGCAAAGAAGTCTCTGCGTGGTTCGAGTGTGATAGTCTGCGATTGCTTGCCTGTAAAGGAAAAAGCGATACTGAAAAGATCGCTCTTGACTGGCTTGGCGGTGAAGGGAAACGCTGGCGTCCGTTTCTGGCGACTTGTGTTTGCAAGGCTCTTAATGCCGGAGATGGATCCGACTTGCCGGATGGTATCAGGGAAGTCGCGGTCGCAGTAGAGTGTTTCCATAAGGCGTCGCTTATCCATGACGATATTGAAGACGGCGATTTGACACGTTACGGGAAAAGTACGCTTCATGTTAAGGCCGGAATACCTGTCGCGTTAAATACAGGCGATTTGCTGCTTGGTGAAGGTTATCGCCTTTTGTCCGAAGTGGGCGTATCGGATAGTAAGCGGGTGCGGATGCTTGCTGTTGCAGCAAGGGGCCATAACGATCTTTGCGTTGGACAGGGCAAAGAGCTTACCTGGATGAGCGATCCAAAGCCGCTTTTAGAATCGGAAGTTATCGATATTTTCAAAAAGAAGACGTCGCCTGCGTTTGCAGTTGCATTGAAAGTAGGTGCTATTTTTGCCGGTACAGACGATGCGACACTTGCGGCATTGGATAGTTACAGCGTCTCGCTTGGTATCGCTTATCAGATACGTGACGATTTGCAGGACTTTAGTTTTGGTGAAGATTCCGGCGATCTGGATGCGATGAGACCATCACTGCTGCTTGCGATGACTTATCAGCAGGCCACAGGCGACGACAAAAAGCTTATCGAATCGGTTTGGAATCGGTCGACCCAATTTAAGGATGCAAAAAGCCGGATACAGGATGCGATAGCGCGGCTGAGTATTCGTCAAAAGGCGTTTGCTACTATGGAGTCATATAAGGGGCGAGCTATCGAGTCTATAGCCTCGCTTAAGTCTGCGCCTTTAAAGGGATTGCTCAGGCGGGTTATCTATAAGATTTTTAACGATGTGAATGTAATGGATTGCTGCAATGACTATACGGCAGGGACTGGACGAGGCGGCGAGCAAAGCGACGAAACAGCTGGGTGATTCGACTGGTTTAGTTGCTGACTTCCTTTACAGCCAGATCAATCAGGACGGTGGTTTCAGGGGAAGGTCTTCGGACAGCGACCTTTATTATACCATGTTCGGCATTGAGGCGTTGTCTACACTTGGCGCGGAAATTCCTTATGACCATATCTGCCATTATCTGCGCAATTTTTATTCTGATAGTTCGATGGATTTCGTTCATCTGTGTTGCCTGGCTCGCTGTCTTTCGTATGTTTTTTCGGATGATATTGACGGTGCTCTGGTTGATAGCATAAAGATCGGTGTTGATAGGTACTTCGCTGAGAATCGTTCGGCTTATGGTTGTTTTCTTGCTTTGGGTGCATACCAGGATTTGGGCCTTTCGATATCTAATCCAAGGGGGGTAGTAAGTTGTCTCGATTTGCTTAAGACGCCAGATGGGGGGTATACGAATGAGCGAGGCATATCAGCCGGTTCTGTGCCCGCGACGGCGGCGGCAATATCGGTATTGCATTATCTTGGCGAGAAGGTTTCAGATGAGACAGTTCAATGGCTGCTGAAATGCTGTTCGCCGGAAGGCGGTTTTTTTGCAATGCCTAAAGCTCCTGTTGCCGATCTATTATCTACTGCGACCGCGATTCATGCTTTAAGCTTAGCTGGTGCTGGTATAGCGAATTTGCAGGAGCAGTGCCTCGATTTTGTCGATACCCTATGGGATGGGAAAGGAGGCTTTTGCTCAAGCATTGTCGATAGAACCTGCGATTGTGAGTATACCTTTTATGGTTTACTGGCACTTGGTCATCTAAGCGAGAAATGATGGATATAAATAAGAATAAACTTGAGCAATCGTTGAATACTGTCAGGAGTCATCTGATTGGGTCGATGACGAACGATTGCTGCTGGGAAGGTCGATTATCAAGCAGCGCGTTGTCGACTGCGACGGCGATAACGTCACTTAGTTTGGTCGATAGAAGCAAGTACAAGAATCTTATCGACGCGGGGATTGAATGGTTGATTGCCAATGTTAACGATGACGGTGGGTGGGGCGATACACCTGTAAGTGAAAGCAATATTTCCACGACGGTGCTTTGCTGGGCGGCTTTTGCTATGGCTGATGAGCCTGACCGTTACACCCAAGCCGTAGAAAATGCCGAATCGTGGCTTATAAAGCGGGCCGGCGGACTCGATCCCGGTCGCCTTGCCGAAGCTGTGTATCATAAATACGGCAAGGACCGGACGTTTGCGATTCCGATACTTACGATGTGCGCAATATGCGGAAGGCTTGGGCCTAACCCGTGGCCTCTGATCAAACCGCTGGCTTTTGAGTTGGCGATATTTCCGCATGGATTGTATAAGTGGCTGCGTCTTTCTGTGGTGAGTTATGCCCTTGCCGCTCTGATCGCAATCGGCCAGGTGCATTTTCATCATGCAAAGCCGAAGAATCCACTTGTAAGGTTTCTGCGTTTCATTTCCCGCAGGCAGACGCTTTCTAAACTTGGGCGCATTCAACCGGATAACGGCGGATTCCTGGAAGCTGTTACGCTTACAAGTTTTGTCGTGATGTCACTTGTCGAAGCCGGTCACAGAGACAATATTGTAACATCGAAGGGTATGAATTTTATCCAGAAGACTGCAAGGGAAGATGGTTCATGGCCTATCGATACCAATCTGGCGACCTGGGTTACGACGCTTTCGGTTAATGCACTGTCAGCAGATGCGGATTTTGCGAATGTGTTACCTTTGGCCAAACGCAGGGCGATACAGCAATGGCTGCTCGATCAGCAGTATCGCCATATCCATCCTTATGTTCAGGCGCCGCCCGGCGGTTGGGCATGGACCGATGCGCCGGGAGGTGTTCCCGATGCCGACGATTCAGCGGGAGCTTTGATCGCTTTGCGAAACCTGGATATTGTCGATGATGAGGTGATCAAGGCTGCATGTATGGGCGTTAACTGGCTCATCGGACTGCAAAACCGAGACGGCGGGATACCTACGTTCTGCAAGGGCTGGAAGGATATGCCTTTTGACAGAAGCGCGCCGGATCTTACGGCGCATGCCGTTGCGGCGATTTCCAAATGGATCGACGTTACTGATGCCAGGCTGGCAAAGCGGTGCCGCGGCAGTATCGAACTTGCGATTATTTATCTTGCGTCCAGCCAACGGGCAGACGGTTCCTGGGTGCCGCTTTGGTTTGGCAATGAAGCGGTCGACTATAAACAGAATCCTGCCTATGGGACGGCGAGGGTGATGATCGGCTTGCTTTCGCTGCCGGATAAATTGATCAGTGTATGTGCGCCTATGCTTGTTAATTCTGCTCTTTACATGATGTCTGTGCAAAACGATGACGGCGGTTGGGGCGGAGCAAAGGGAGTAAGGTCGACGATCGAAGAAACGTCGCTGGCAGTAGATGCCCTTGCGGGTTTTTTCGGACGAATATCGGAACTTCAAGTTGCCGGGTTATCTGCTGAACTGCTTGAAACAGCGGTTTCAAAAGGCGCCAACTGGCTTATAGAACGATTTACAGATGAGCAAGCAGTAAAGCCGGCGCCGATCGGTCTTTACTTTGCCAGTCTGTGGTATTACGAAGAAATGTATCCGTGGATATTTGCGACCGCGGCATTGGAAAAAGTAAGCAGCATCATTGCATACTGATTTACCGGTCGACTCTTGCTCCGGCGCCTTTCATGACTTTCTCGACCTCGGCTAACGATGCCGTGGTGGTATCGCCCGCTGTCGTCATTGCAAGTGCTCCGTGGGCTGCGCCGTAATTTACTGTTTGCTGAGGTGTTTTTCCTTCGAGGAATCCGTAGATCAGGCCCGAAGCAAAACTGTCTCCCCCGCCTACCCTGTCATATATCTCCAGGAGCGGTCGGTGGGTCGCTTCGTAAAACTGCCCGTCAACACAAAGGATCGCACCCCATTCGTTTTTTGTGGCCGTTACCGCGTTTCGTAAAGTGGTCGCGACGGCTTTGAAGTTTGGATAGGCTTTACATGCCGCGGCGATCATCTTTTTAAAGTTTGTCGTATCGAGTTTCGAACATTGATCATCGAGCCCTTCGACCTGAAAACCAAGCGATGCGGTGAAATCTTCTTCGTTACCGATCATGACGTCGACATATTTCGCAATTTCGCGGTTTACTTCTCTGGCCTTTTCCTGTCCGCCGATGTCTTTCCATAGCGAATTGCGGAAATTAAGATCATAAGAGATAATTGTGCCGTGTTTTTTCGCCGCTTGCATCGCTTCGATGACGACATCGGGAGTAGATTCGGAGAGCCCGGCGTAGATGCCGCCTGTGTGGAACCATCTCACTCCATCGACACCGAAAATTTTATCCCAGTCGATGTCACCCTTTTTCAGCTGCGCCGCTGCGGAATTAGCCCTATCGCTACAGCCAACGGCAGGGCGAACACCATAACCCTTTTCAGTAAAGTTTAGACCAACACGAGTTTTCCTGCCGATACCATCGAAAGGTACCCACTTAACATAACCCAGATCGACTCCGCCCTGGAGCATCAGGTCTTCGAGTAAACGTCCGACAGGGTTGTCGGCAATGGCGGTGACAACGGCTGCGGTTTTGCCGAAACACCTTCGAAGGCCTCTTGCGACGTTATACTCTCCGCCGCCTTCCCACACACGAAACGTTCTGGTCGTATGAATGCGCCCATCGCCGGGATCAAGACGAAGCATGACCTCACCAAGAGAAAGTATGTCATATTTACAATCCGCTTTAGATTTAATCTGAACTGACATTTATTTACTCTCCGTTATTTATATATACTGATCACGATTAAAAATTCCCATTTTACTCGCGGGCATCTACTACCCTTAAGGGTATATATTATTTTCTCTGTAATCTGCCCAGGCCGACTCGAACGCTTTTCGATCTTTCGGCGCCGGTCTTACAGGCACGGTTTGGCTGACGAACATATCTTCGCTAGCCGTATCTGCCTGAATTCTTATTACGATCTTTCGCAATTCTTCATTTTCCGGCAAAAATTTCAAGCATTTTCCTGTGTCAGGATCTTTGATGTCAGGATGAACCTCGACGCCGTCTTCTGTCAACACCAGATACGATCCTCTCGATCCGCCGCCTGCTTTTAGAAATTCGACAATCGCCTTTAAGTAACCAACGCTTGCAAACGCCAGATGCTGAGCCTGTACCGCGGTGATCATATCTT
>VRUF01000396.1 GCA_019456245.1 Planctomycetota bacterium
ACTCGTGGGTTCCGGTATCCAACCAAGCAATGCCTCGTCCCAAGATTGTTACAACAAGAGAGTTTTGACCTAGGTACATATTATTCAGTTCGGTGATTTCCAATTCCCCCCGGCTGGAGGGGCATATACGGTGGGCATAGTCGCAGACCTTTCCGTCATAGAAGTACAGTCCCGTTACCGCATAATTCGAGCGGGGGTGAGATGGTTTTTCCTGCAGGGATAAAACCCGATCGTCCTGGGCGATTTCCACTACTCCGTAGCGCTGAGGATCCTTAACGTAATAGGCAAAAATACAGGCACCCTCTTCCAGCTGGATTGCCTCGCTAACTAGTTTTCCAAATCGCTCGCCATAAAAGATATTATCTCCCAAGATCAGCGCCACCGGATCGCCAGCTACAAAATCCTCGCCGACAAAGAAGGCATCTGCTAAACCCCTAGGCCGGTCCTGAACAGCATATTGAACGTGAAGTCCCCAGTGTGAGCCATCCATCAACAGCGATTCAAAAAGCGACTTTTCTTCCGGTCTGGTAATCACAAGGATATCCCTGATCCCCCCAAGCATCAGGGTACTGAGCGGATAGTAGATCATTGGCTTGTCATAAACCGGTAGTAGCTGTTTGCTAATCGGTATGGTGGCTGGATAGAGACGTGTTCCGTTACCGCCAGCCAGAATAATTCCTTTTGCTATCATTTAATCAGAGTCACAAACCAGATTGTTTTTTCGTATAAAAACTGCCAGTTGTTTAGAGTTAAACCTCCAAACTTTCCATCCGGACCAACAGGAAGAAGACCGTAGGCTCGGGTGGAAAAAGTGGATATAAGAATCCAAAGGAATCCCAGAATTATCGGAAGGGTAAGAAC